>JADFNQ010000118.1 GCA_022563285.1 Chloroflexota bacterium
ACGGCGCCGCCCTGGCGATCACCCGTGCCCTCATCCGCTCCGGCGTCGGGCCTGACGAAGTCGATCTCGTCGTCGCCCACGGCACCGGCACCCCCCTCAACGACGCCGCGGAGACGGTGGCGCTCAAGAAAGCGCTGGGCGAGCACGCTTACCGGGTCGCCATCACCGCCCCCAAGTCGATGGTGGGGCACCAGCTCGGCGCCGCCGGCGCCGTGTCCGCGATGACCGCGGTGCTCGCGATATTCGAGGGCGTCGTCCCGCCGACGGCGAACCTGGAGACGCCTGATCCCGAATGCGACCTCGACTACGTGCCCCTGACCGCGAGGCGGATGCCGGTGGGCACGGCGCTGGCCAACGGGTTCGGCTTCGGGGGGCAGAACGGTGTGATCGTGTTCCGGGGGCTTAACGGGAGTGCAGGAAGCGCCCGATAGCCCGCGCCGTTGGTGCTTCGGCTGCGGCGACGCCAACCCCGAGGGGCTTCGCATCCAGTTTCAGATCGATGGTCGGCGCGTCTCCGGCGAGTTCGAGGCGCGTCGGGTCCACCAGGGCTACCCCGGCATGGCCCACGGGGGGATAGCTGCCGCCGCCATCGATGAGGCGATGGGCTGGGCGATGTACGCCGCCGGGGCCTGGGCGATGACCGCCCGCCTGGAGATCAAGTACCGCCGGCCCCTCCCCCTCGGCCAGCCACTGGAGGTCAGCGCGGAGGTGGTGCGCGATCGCGGTCGCTGGCTGGAGGCCGAGGGACGGCTGCGGCTCGCCGGCGGGCCTCTTGTGGCCGAGGCGAAGGCGCTGTTCATGCGCCTGCCGCCGGAGCAGGCCCGCAAAATGGAAGAGTTCTACCTGGCTGGCAGGCGCTAGCGGATGGCACCCGAAGCCGGCGCGAACGCCAGGCGCAAACGCCCCTGGGTCTACACCCTCAACCGGGGGCTGGCCCAGCTGGTCCCTCTCCACTTCGCCTACTGGCTCTCCGTCCCCATCACCGATATCTTCTACATCCTCTGGAAGAGCAAGCGGAAGAAGGCGGAGCGCAACCACGCCCGCATACTCGGCCGACCCGAGGACGACCCGCTGGTACGGCACATGGCCCACCGCACCTTTCGCCACTTCGGCCGCTACATCGTGGAGCTGCTGAGCGTGCAGGGTTGGAGCCTGGACTCCATGCGCGAGCGAATCGATATCGAGGGGGACGAGCACTTCGACGAGGCGATGGCCTACGGCAAGGGGATCATCTTCGCCGGCGCCCACATGGGCAGTATCGAGGTGGCCAGCACGCTCGTCCTCCTCAAGGACTTCAAGATAACCTCCGTGGCGGAGCGGCTGCCCAAGATGCTCATGGACTGGCTGCTCGCCTGCCGCGCCGAGATGGGGGTGGAGCTGCTGCCCGCCGCAGGCTCCGGGATGGCCCTGGTGCGGCGCCTGCGCCGGGGCGAGATGGTGGCCCTGGTGGTGGACCTGGGCGTCAGCAGCGGCGATGGGCTGAAGGTCCGCTTCTTCGGTCACGAGACGGTCTTTCCCGCCGGCCCCGCCCGACTGGCGCGGCTCAGCGGCGCGCCCGTCGTCTTCGGCTGGGCGGCCCGCAAGCCCGGCGGGCGCTACCTGGCCCACGTGAGCGCGCCTATACTCTCCAACCGCGACCTTGACGCCGAGGAGGACGCCCGGCTGATCACCGAGCGCATCGTGCGCGAGTTCGAGCAGGCGGTGCGGCGCTACCCGGAGCAGTGGTACGTCTTCCGGGACATGTGGCCCGATGAAGGGGAGCCCGCCCCCAGCCGCTAAGTCGGCTGCCCGTACCATTCCCTTTCGTCCAGAGCACGTCGTAGACTGGGACTTGGCCTTGCCCGCACGGTGGGCTTGCTGCGCCCCGTGGGCAGGCCGGGTTGCGTGCGCATGCTGGGCTACGTGAAAGCGCGGGTCATTCGCCCGCTGGCCGAGAACCAGACGCTGCTGATCCTCTGTGGCACCACAGCTGTGGTGATGATGGGTTTCGGGATCATCAGCCCTGTGCTGCCGCTATACGCCCAGTCCTTCGGCGTGGGCACCGCCATGATCGGCCTGACGATCACCGTGTTCGGGGTGGCCAGGCTGGTGGTGAACCTGCCTGCGGGGTTCCTATCAGAGCGCTACGGCCGTCGGCTTCTGCTCTACGGTGGCCCGGCGGTGACGGTGCTGGGGTCATTGGCAGGCGGCCTGGCGCCGACCTTCGGCTGGCTCATCGCTTCCCGGTTCGTCGCCGGCGCCGGCTCGGCGATATATATGACGGGGGCGATGATCCTCCTCACGGACATCACCACCGACGAGAACCGGGGCCGCATCATGAGCATCTATCAGGGGAGCCTGCTGGCCGGGGTGTCGCTTGGCCCGGCTGTAGGCGGTTTCGTCGCCCAGGCGTTCGGGCTGGCGGCGCCCTTCTTCCTGGTGGCCGCTCTCGCTGGCCTGGCGATGCTCTGGTCCTTCGGCCGGATGCCGGAGACGGTACACCTGAGCCGAGATCTGGCGACTACGGCCGCTCGAGAGCCCGGGGGAGAGGCGCCGCCCCGCCAGACGGCGCGCCAGAGCATTCTTTCGCTTCTGGCGCGGCCGGACTTCTTGCTGGTGTCCATGCTCACTATGAGCATCTTTCTCACCCGCACCGGGGGACGTCTTACCCTGCTGCCCCTGGTGGGGGACGGTCTGGGCATGAGCCCGGGCATCTTGGGGTTGGTGTTCGCGATGATGACAGTGCTGCAGCTGATCGTCCTGGCACCTGGGGGAACCATGATCGACAAGCTGGGACGGAAGGCGGTGATCGTCCCCAGCGCGCTGGTGACAGGAGTGGCGCTGGTGCTGTTCGCCTTATCGGGGAACGTCTGGGTGTTCATCATGGCGGCGGTGATCCATGGCTTTGGCACCGGTATACTTGGAGCGGCGCCAGCCGCATACGCCGCGGACATAGCGCCGCCGGGTATGCGCGGGGTCACGATGGGGTTATACCGAACCTTCGGCGATGCGGGGTTTGTCATCGGGCCGGTGGCGCTGGGGGGGCTGGCCGACCTGACCGGGTTCGGCGTGGCGCTCACCTTCGACGCGATCGTGCTCGTGAGCTTCGCCTTGTTGTTCGGCATTTTCGCCCGTGAAACGCTCAGGCGGCCGGCTGTGCCGCGACCGCAGGATGCTGTGTGATGCCGGACGCTGAGGCCGACGGCGCACACATCTACTGCGGTTGCGGGGAGAGGGCCCCGGGTCGAAGGCTTGGCTTAGCGGAGGCCCGAAGTTATCTTTACTGGATGTGCGCGTTTTACAAGGGTAGTAGGTGGGCCAAATGCAAGGAAGTCGTATGTTGACTGTGGCTCGATGGGTGATGTTGAGGGGCTTCGCCGTCCCGCTGGCGGTCTCGTTGCTCGCCTTGCTGGCGGCCTGTGATGGCGGAGGCGATGACGAAGCGCTTCGGGACCTGGAGAGCCTGGCCTCAGAGGCGGCCGAAGGCGTCGTAGCGAAGGTCACCTACAAGGTTACCAGTGACGTGGACGGCCGGGTGGTTGAACAGGAGTGGGTAGTGGTGCAGCGGCTGCCGGACTCGCGCTTCGAGCTGTCGAGCACGGAAGACGTCTTACTGTTCCGAACCATCATCATCAGTAGCGGGGGCAAGTCCTTCCTGTGCTTCTCCATCAGCGGTGAGGAGAGCTGTCTGGTGACCAGTGCGCAAGAGGCGGAAGTAGGGAAGGCACCCTTCGACCCCATCTTCGATATATCCCGGGAGCTGGCGGGAGCGGCCGAGGACGTGGACATCGTCGACAGGTCCCAGCGTCGGATCGCGGGCGTGGACGCGTCCTGCTTCAAGGTCAGAAGCGACATATCCGTGCTGGGCGATGGCGAGGTCTGTTTCTCCGCTGAGGGCATCCTGTTGCTTCTGCGAAGCGAGCTGGATAATGTCAGCTCGACCATTGAAGCTACGTCAGTGTCCACGGACGTGACGGACGAGGACTTCGAACTCCCCTACGAACTCTTTGAGCTGCCGGAGTTCGAAATCCCCACACAGTAACGCGCCGGCGCTGGTGCGGCGGCGGAGCGTCCGCCCTCAGTCGGCGGCCAGCTGCTGGCGGACTTCCGCTATCGTCACCACGCGGCCGGTGTAGGATGGGTCGCGCGTGGCCAGCCACAGCGTGGCCTCGGCCGCGGCCTCCGGCTTCTCCCAGTTGGAGTAATCGATGTCCGGGTTGCGGAACCGCCAGCCCTCGGTGGCGATGTTCATCTCGATGCGCAGCGCGTTTACCGGGATGCTCTTCGGTTGCAGCTCGGCGGCCAGCGCCTGAGTGAACTTCTCCAGCGCTATCTTGGACACGGAGTAGGACATCATCCCCGGCATCAGCACCTCCGCCAGGTAGGACGAGATGTTGATTATGCGGCCGCTCCCCTGCTCCAGCATTCGCGGCAGGAACGCCTGGGTGCACATCACCGGCCCCCGCAGGTTCACGTTCATCACCAGGTCCCAGCGCTTCAGCGGCGTCTTGCTGAACGGCGCCGGGAAGCTGATGCCGGCGTTGTTCACCAGAATGTCCACCCGCCCGAACTCGTCCAGGGTGCGCTGCGCCATCGCCTGCACCTGCGCCTCGTCCGTGACGTCCGTGGGAATGGGGAGAGCCCGCCCCGACGGGCGCCCGTCTGGGCGTCGGCCGGCGGCCTCCACCTCTCGCGCCGTCTCCTCGATCGTGCCGGGCAGCTTCGAGGGCGCCTTCTCGCTGCTGCGGGCGCTGACGACGACGTCCGCTCCGGCCCGCGCGAACTCGATGGCGATCGCGCGGCCGATGCCACGGCTGGCGCCGGTGACGACGGCTACCTGACCGGATAGCGGCTGCGATTCGTCGCTCATGGGACACGCGGATGATACAGGATGCGGCTGGGTGGGTCTAGGGCGGTTGGTGGCCGCGCCCGCCTGTTGTATCATGCGGTCAGCCCACCGAGACCGGAGGAGGCGAAATGAAGGTAAATCTGGTCG
>JADFNQ010000119.1 GCA_022563285.1 Chloroflexota bacterium
CAGACCAAGGCTATCCTGCGGGCCAATCCTACCTACTACGGCGAACGCCCCGCCTTAGACGAAATCGAGCTCCGCTTCTATCCTGACCCGTCGACAGCCGCGGCGGCCCTCAGCCGCAGCGAAGTGCAGGGCCTCTTGCTGGGGCCGGGAGCAAGCCAGGAAGACTTCGACCTCCTGACCTCCAGCCAGGGGCTGCGCGCCTACACTGCCAACCGCACCACCTACACGGTCCTGTTCCTGAACAACAGCCAGCCTCCCTTCGACGACAGGGCTCTCCGCGAGGCGGTGGCGCTTAGCATAAACATCGACGATATCATCAGCGACCTGCTGGGCGGCCGAGCTGTCCGCGCCGACTCCCCCATGGTACCGGGCACCTGGGCCTTCAACCCCCAACTGGAGCCCAGGCCACATGACCCGGAGGAAGCAAGGGCGCTCCTGGACGAAGCAGGCTGGAAGATGACCGATAGCGGCGTCCGTCAGAAGGATGGGAAGGAGATGCGCGTCTCTCTGATGACGGACCAGGACCCCCTGCGCATCGCCATCGCTCAAGAGATTGCCAACCAGTTGGCGGAGGTTGGCATCCAGGTCGCCGTCGCCCCCCAGGGCTCGGCGGACCTGGTGCGGGAGTTCCTGGTCCCGCACCAGTACCAGGCGGCGATCTTCGGCTGGGACCCCGGCGCGGACCCGGACCCCGATCCCGACCCTTACCATGTCTGGCACAGCTCCCAGGTCGGGCCCGAAGGCAGGAACATCGCCAGCTACCAGAACGAAGACGCCGACCACCTGATTGAGGAGGCGCGCCAGACGACCGACCTGGACAAGCGGCAAACGCTGTACTACACGTTCCAGCAGAAGTTCTTTGAGGACGTGCCCAGCGTCCTGCTCTACAACCCGGTCTTCACCTACTTCGTGGCCGAAGAAGTCCAGAACATAGAGCTGGGCACGCTCTTCCAGCCCTCCTCGCGCTTCGCCAGCGCCGTCCACTGGACTGTGGGCGAAAGCCCAGAGCTGCTCAGCGAGTAGCGTTGGCTGCCGTGCCACAGCGGCCCATTATCACCCTCACCACAGATTTCGGCCTCACCGACCCGTACGTCGCCTCTGTGAAGGGTGTCATCCTCTCACTGAACCCGGAGGCGATCATAGTGGACATCAGCCACGCCGTGAGGCCGCAGCACGTAGGGCAGGGAGCTTTCCTGCTTGAGACGGTACACCCCTACTTCCCGCCCGGCGCCATCCATCTGGCAGTCGTGGACCCGGGCGTGGGCACAGAGCGCCGGGCCATCGCACTGCGGACGGCCCGCGGCAGCTTCATCGGGCCGGACAACGGGCTCCTCTCCACCGCCCTGCCCGACGACATCCGCAGCCGGGTGGGCAAGGCGGGCGGACGGGTCCGCCTGCCTGAGGGTTGTTTGGGCGTGGCGCTGACCAACCCGCGCTACCACCGGCAGCCCGTCAGCGACACGTTCCACGGCCGCGATATCTTCGCGCCGGCGGCGGCGCACCTGTCCACGGACGTGCCGCTGTCAGACCTGGGCGACGCGGTGGACGAGATGTTCGCCCTGCCACCGTTCCGGGCGGAAAGGCGACCCGACGGCTCCCTGAGCGGAAAGGTCATCCACATCGACGTCTTCGGCAACCTGATCACCGACGTCCGCGGCGAAGATCTGGTTTCGCCGCGGGCCACGGTTGAGATAGGCGGACGTCAGATAGGTGGTGTTGAGCGCAGCTACGCCGGCAGCCGGGGTCTCACGGCGCTGGTCGGTAGCTCCGGCTACCTGGAGATCGCGTTGGCCGGGGGGAGCGCCGCTGCCGAACTGGGCGCAGATATCGACGAGCCGGTGGCAGTCCGGAGCTAATCCTACGGGGAGATTACTATGGGCACCTGCAGCACCTGCTTGGGGATGCCCTCCTCGGTCGTCGCCAAGAACAGCCAGATGCAGAAGGGTGTGTCGGTACTCAACCCTTGCACCAGCATGTCCGTCGCGAAAGGGGCCGTGAAGTCCGTCACTGTCAGCCCGGGGGGTGCTACCCTCCCCGCACGCGACTCCGGGGCAACGTTCTTGGAAAGAGACCCCGCACCGTCAAGCGCAATCGGGTCCCCCTTAGCATCAATCAGCGCCACGGCAACGCCGGTGTTCTCGAAGCCGATCTCCGAGCCCCAGCCCCGCATGTGGAACGGGTTCGTCACCCGCTCCAGCGGAGGCGGGGCCTGAACCTGGAGAACGCTGGCCGGCGCCGGGTCCGGGTTGACGCCGCACACATCGGCAAGCGGCGTCGGTGTAGGGGTGGGGGCCGGCGTTGGAGTCGGAGTAACGGTCGGCGTAGGGATAGTTATCGGCGTGGGGCTAGTGAGGGTGATGACAACGTTACGCTCCGTATCATCGTCACCGTTGCAGGCCAGGCCGACAGAAACCGCTACGACCGCCAGCAGGACGCCGAGCGGCCACCAGGGACGGATACACACCTTTCTTCCTGACACTGACAGTTATAACGCGGCGAGCTGTATCGCGTTACGGAAGCGGCCCGTGCTAGAATCGGCGCGCGGAACGTCATGGCAATCGTCTTTCTAGGCACACCCGCTTTCGCCGTACCATCCCTTCGCCGCCTCGTCGTCGAGGGGTTTGAGATAGCGGCGGTGTATACGCAGCCGGACCGGCCCGCCGGACGCGGCCGTCGCCCCACGTCTCCACCCGTAAAGAGCGCGGCGATAGAGCTAGGGCTAGCTGTGCACCAGCCGGAGAGCCTGCGCGACCCCGCGACCCTAGCCGAGCTGGCTTCCCTCCACCCCGAGGCCGCGGTGGGTGTGGCCTACGGCCAGATCCTGCGCCAAGAGGTGCTGGAGATACCGGACAAGGGCATCCTCAACGTCCACCCCGCCCTCCTGCCCCGGCACCGCGGCGCCTCTCCCATCCCCGCCGCCATCCTGGCCGGCGACCGGGAGACCGGCGTCACGATCATCCTCATGGACCCGGGCATGGACAGCGGGCCCATCCTTGCCCAACGTCCGCTCCTGATCGAAGACTCGGACACGGCGGGCGGGTTGACGGAGAAGCTTTCCCGTATCGCCGCCGACCTGTTGGCGGATGCGCTGCCCCGCTGGCTGCAGGACGAGATCGACCCGCGACCTCAGGACCACTCGCTGGCCACCAAGGCGCCGCTCCTCAAGAAGGAGGACGGCGTCATCGACTGGTCCCTCCCGGCGGCGGAAATCTGGCGGCGGGTGCGGGCTTACAACCCCTGGCCGGGCGCCTACACAACTGTGGACGGCAGGCTGCTGTATATATGGGAGGCCTGGCCCCTGCCGGGCGGCGCAGCGGCCCCAGGGACGGTCGTGGCGCTGAGCGAAGAGCAGCGGGCGCTGCTTCCACCCGGGGCTGACCAGGGGGTGTTCGGCATCGGCGCGGGGGACGGCGTACTGGCGGTGCTGACCGCGCAGCGGGAGGGGCGGCGCACGCTGTCCGCGAGCGAGTTTCTGCGCGGGATGCGGGAGTTCATCGGCCGCAGGCTGGGTACGTAATGAAAATGGGGAAAGCGGCCCGCTTTCCCCAAAGCGCATCGGGAGCGTGAGAAGCTAGCCTTTTTTTCCTCCATCGCCTTCGGCGGCAGGCTCCGCAGCCTCCTCGCCTTCGGCCGCAGCCTCCTCCCCCTCGGGGACCTCGCCCTCCACTTCCTCCTCGACCTCTTCCTCAACCTCCTTCTCCACCTGCGGCGGGGCTATCTTCGCCACCACCTGCTCCGGGTCGGTGAGGACGGTTACTTCGCCCGGCACGCTGAGCTCACGCACGTAGATCGTGGCGTCTATCTCTTCCAGGCCGGACACGTCCACCTCAATGGCGGACGGTATCTCCGTGGGGAGCCCTTCTACTGTGATCCGGTCCAGACTGTGCAGGAGAGTGCCCCCGTGCGTCTGCTCAGCGGGAGCGCTCCCCACCAGAGCCAGCGGCACCTCCATGCGCACCTTCTCCTTAAGCGATATCTGATAGAACTCCACGTGCAGGATGGCATCCGTCACCGGATTGCGCTGAATCTGGCGCAGGAAGACCGGTCGGGGCTCCTCTCCGTCCAGGCGCAGGTAGACGATCTCGTTCCGGCCAGCGGAGTGGAGTAGGTGCACCAGGTCATCTTTCGGGACCTGGATGGCGACCGACTCCAAGCCGTGCCCGTACACGTTGGCAGGGATCACGCCCTCACGCCGCAGGCGCTTCACTTTCTTACCCAGCACCTCTCGAGGGCTTACCTTCAGTTCGACCTTCGTCTGCTGTACCATCGTGTTCTCCCTGGGCTACGCTCCAGATTAGCCCAACCCGACTCGACGGTCAACGAGGCGCCCCCCTTGACGCTGTTGGCCCCCTATGCTCACTTTGGGCGCGGCCACGACGCATTGGAGGAGGTTGCCCCATGCTGGCGCCGAGGGCGTCCTCAAGATCGCCATCACGCCCTGAGCTACAGCGGCATCAGGGCCGACAGGCTAAAGCAAGTCCCACAGTGGCATACTACGCCGATCAACCCTTCACTTAGCGGGGCAGCCTTTAGGCCGACGACTAGCCTGAAGCCTGCCTGTGCTATCATTGGGCGTTGTGACTGACGCCACCCTCGCGGGGAAGCTCCAGACGATGCAGCGCCTGCTGGCGGATATGGGCTCCGTCATCGTCGCCTACTCCGGCGGCGTGGACTCCACCTTCGTCGCCGCCGTCGCCCGCGACGTCCTCGGCGACCGCGCCCTGGCGATAACCGGCGTCTCCCCCGCCATCCCGCAATCGGAGGTGGAGGAGGCGAAGCGGCTGGCTCGGAGCATCGGCATCGCCCACGAGCTCATCGACACGCGGGAGATGGACGACCCCAACTACGTCGCCAACAGCCCCAACCGCTGCTTCCACTGCAAGGATGAGCTGTACGGCCGCCTCATGGTGATAGCGCGAGAGCGCGGCTTCGATTACGTCGTCGACGGCTGC
>JADFNQ010000120.1 GCA_022563285.1 Chloroflexota bacterium
ATCTCCACCGCTATCAATGGAGGGCATGGATGTCCCACCGAGTCAGGACGCGCCAAATAATCAGCGCCCCCAATCGTTGAGCCGATAGCGTTGGTCTCCGTCATGCCGTATCCCTGGAGGATCTTGCAGCCGTAGGTGCTCTGGGCGCGCTGGGCGACCTCCGGCGGCAGGGGCGCGGCGCCGCTGATGATGAACTCCATGCTGGACGTATCGAACTTCTCCGGCTCGGCGAAGTTGGCCATAGCGAGGAGGGCCGGCGGCACCACGAACAGGTTCGTTACCTTGTATCGCTGGATCAGCTCCAGGCATAGCTTAGTGTCGAAGCGGGGCATGAGCACCTGGGTGGTGCCGTTGGTGAAGCCGCCGTTCATCAGCACCGTCAGGCCATAGATATGGAAGAACGGTAGGAAGTCCAGGTAGATGGAGTAGGCGTTGGTGAGGCCCGTGTTCAGGAGCTGGCGAATGTTGGCTATCAGGTTGAAGTGGCTGATCATTACGCCCTTGGGCAGGCCGGTCGTGCCGCTGGAGTAGGGGAGGGCCACCAGGTCAGTGTGGGGGTCTATCTCCACGGGGTGGGGCTCCGGCGGTGACTCCTTCGCCAGCTCCCACACGTCCTCGATCGCCCACACATGCTTCATGTTGGGCAGGTGCTCCTGGAGGCCGTGCACGGGCGTCTGGAGGAAGCGCATGGTGAAGATGGCGGAAGCGTCGCAGTCCTCAAGCTGGTGCAGCAGCTCGCGCTCCTTGTACAGGGGGTTGAGGGTGGTGACCACAGCGCCGGCGTGGATGATGCCCTGGAAGGCGACCATGTATTCGGGGACGTTCGCGGACAGGATAGCGATGCGGTCGCCCTTCTGGATGCCCTGGTCCTGGAGGTAGCGACCCAAGCGCTGTCCGCTCTCCCAGATCCGGCCGAAAGTGTACTCCGTGCCGTCTACGTTGATCAGGCAGGGCTTCTGCTCAAAGCGGCGGGCGGCATGCTCCAGGAACTCGGGTAGGGTGGAGGTGGGGTAGGGCTGCAGGCTGGCCCAGGGGCTTTGGATGAGCATTGATGTCTCCTTTCTCAGGGGAAGAGGCGTTTAGCGACCTCAGTTACGCGGCGGCCCAGCTCCCGCGCCTGGGCCCGGTCGTCCTCTGTGACCTCGCCGTGGGCGGTGGCGCCGTAGTAGGAGCCGGAGCGACGCATCCGATCGGACCAGGGTAGGCCGATGACGAGCATGCCGTGGGCGAACAGAAGGTGGAGGAGCTGGAGGAGGGTGGCCTCCGTGCCGCCGGAGCGCGACCAGCCGGCGGTGAAGGCGGCGCCGACCTTACCCGCCAGGTCCCCCGTCTCCCACAGGTCGCCGGAGTGGTCCATCCAGTCCTTCAGCTTGCCGGTCATCCCACTCCAGTTGGGGGAGCCGAGGATGAGGGCGTCGCACTGCTTCAGCTCGCCGATGTCGGCGTCGTCCAGGCGGCGGTGGCGGAGGGTGACGCCGGAGGTGGATCGGACGCCTTCAGCGACCGCCTCAGCGAGCTGCTCCGTCAGCCCGCCGCGGGAGTCGAACAGGAGGAGGACGGTGGGCATACCAACCGCATTATAGCGGTATTGCGGTGTGTGGAGAGATGACCCCGCGCTGATGAGCGCGGGATGCGATCAAACCAGCCGTTCAGTCCCCCAGCAGGGTGGTGTAGCCGGCTACGATGACCTCCTCCACGTACTCGGAGCGCCAGCCCGGGTTGGGCACGGCGACGTGGCGCTCGCGGAGCCAGGAGTGGACCTTGAGGTACTGCTCCTCGACATAACGGCGCCAGGTGTCTTCTTCTTTGAACAGGTCGGGCTCGACGTCCTCCAGACGCTTGTCCATCTCGTCGGGGTCGACGTCCAGGTCCTCGCGCCAGTAGTCGGATATATATTCGAGGGACTCGTCGAGGGAGCGGCGGCACTCCTCCATGAGGGACAGCATGAAGCCCTGTTCGTTGAGGGGGCGGCCGCGCAGGCGAGTCTCAGCGGCGCAGGAGGGGCAGAGGATGACGAACTTGCGGGCGTCGCAGTTGTCGCGCTTGGTGCAACCTTCGCACAGGGGGGCCCACTGGGCGGCCTCCGGCGTGCGCATGTAGCCCGCCATCACCTGCTCCACGAGAGCGCCGCAGCGGGGGCAGGAGAGCTTTGAGGCGAGGATATCGTTGATCGCCCGTTGCCAGTCGATCTGCATCTTGTCTACGGAGTTCAGTTCGTTCCAAGGAACGAAGGCTGTACTTTCGGTAAGCAACATGATAGCCGTTTTATGTGGTGTGTCAACTGGGTGGCTCCCGCCGCGCCGCCGTCCCGGGACAGAGGATAGGACAGGGCCAGACTACTTGTTCCGTGTTCCATGTTCCACGCTCCCCGGAGGGGTGGTGTCCAGGGGTAGGGGCAGGGTAAAGGAGGCGGACTGGCCGGGGGCCTCCTCCACGGTAACGGTAAGGTGGGAGAGGTTGGCGGCGCCGCGAGAGCGGAGCTCGCCGGCCAGGCGGCCTCCGAGCCACTCAGCCAGGCGCTCCGCGGTGGAGTTATCGATGGGGAGGGCGCGGACCTCGCTCTCTGGGATGACATAACGTCGGTCACCGAATGAGATCTCGTAGTGGCCCTGGGCGCGCTTGACGGCGAGGTGGGGGTTTTCGGTAGGGAGGAGGAAGGTGTGGTCCAGCTCCTGGCAGAGGGCGGCGACGATCCGGCGCAGCTCTACGAAGTCGAACAGCCAGGAGTCGGCCGTCAGCTCACCCTCCAACCGGAGGGAGACGGCGTAGTTGTGGCCGTGCAGGGGCTCGCACTGACCGCCGAAGGTAGTGAAGTGGGCGGCGGCGAAGCGGAGCTCGGGGCCGTGGACGTCGATGCGTCTCATCGGTCACCGCCGCTCCGGGGTGCAAGTCGCGGCAGGGGGCTGATAGAGGGGGACGTGAAGAACATCGTTTGAGGTTCGCACTATATATGTTATGTATATTCCTAAACCTGGAGACCTCTTTCTGCGGACGAGGCGCTGGCTATTGGCCCTGAGGTGGCCGACGCGCTGTAGGTCCCGGCCCCGGGGTAGAAATTGCCAGGGATGCGGGGGCGATGCTAGACTAGAAAGAACTCCATCTACCAGTGCACAGATTAGCAGGGATTGGGACAGCAGGCCACCGGCGCCGCGGATGATGTGGGGGACGGTGAGCTATAAGTAAACAGAGGTGCCTATTATGTCAAGCGTCGTACTCAAGGTGAAATAACGATGTGGAAGGCGATTAAGTGGGGCACGTTCTCGCTGGCGCTGGTCCTGGCTATCGGGCTGGCAGGCGTCGTCGGCTACACCGTCGGTGACGATGGAGCGGGCGGTGGCGGCACCACCACCATACAGATCACGGGCCAGGACGGTTTCGGCATCCTGGACGAGATATACGCCATCCTTCAGGAGGACTTCGTGAACCCCGAGTCGCTGGACCCCGAGCTCCTGAAGATCGGCGCCATCAACGGTATCCTGCAGGCATTGGGTGACCCTCACACCGTATACATCGACCCGGAGTCCTACGCGCTGGGGATCGACGTAATATCAGGCACGTTCGAGGGCATAGGGGCTCAAGTTGAGCAGGACCCCGTCACCGGCGACATCGTCATCGTCACGCCGTTCCGGGATTCTCCCGCGGAGGCGGCCGGCATACGGGCGGGTGACATCGTCCGTTCGGTGGACGGAGAGTCCACAGATAACTGGAGCGTGGCCCAAGCGGTGAGGCGCATCCGCGGCCCGGAAGGCACGGACGTCGTGCTGGGCATCGAGCACGCCAACGGCGCCGGGGAGGAAGTGACGATCACCCGCGGCACGATTGTGATACCGACGGTCTTCATCCGCGAGATCGAGGATGACGCGGGGAACCCCGTTAGCGAACTGGCCTACATTGAGCTTCAGCAGTTCACTGATCAGGCCGTTAGGGACCTCCGTGAAGAGCTGGAGCGCATCGATGAGGAAGGTTATAGCGGGATCATCCTGGACCTGCGCCGCAACCCCGGCGGCGGCCTGGAGGCCACCATCCAGACGGCCGACATGTTCTTGGATGATGGCATTATCCTCACCGAGGTAAGCCGTGAGGGCGAGGAGAAGGTGACCAGCGCTAAGCCGGGCGGGCCGGCCACGGAGATACCGGTAGTGCTGCTGGTGGGGCCCGGCTCCGCCAGCGGGTCAGAGGTGTTGGCCTGCGCCCTGCGGGACAACGGCCGCGCCACCCTCGTCGGCGAGCAGACGTTCGGAAAGGGCTCGGTCAATCACCTGCGAGAGCTCTCCGATGAGGGCGCGCTGTACGTCACCATCGCCCGCTGGGAGTGCCCCAACGGCGAGCAGATAGAGGCCGTGGGCATCCAGCCGGACATCGAGGTCGTCGTCACCGAAGAGGACATCGAGGCCAGCCGGGACAGGCAGCTCTTCACCGCCATCGACTATCTGCGGGAGAGTCTGACGCAGGTAGCGCCGTAAGGTTATGTAAAGCCCTCCCCTGTCGGGTGTAGCGTGGCCGAAAAGACCGTCACGGTCAATCGCAGGGTCCAGCACGATTACCATATCCTGCGCACGTTGGAGGCGGGCCTCTCCCTGAAGGGCACGGAGATCAAGTCCATTCGGGATGGGCGTGTGAGCATCCGTGAGGCTTACGTCCGCCCCGATGACGGGGAGATCTGGCTGGTGGGCGCGCACGTGGCGCACTACCCGCCGGCGGGGTCGGCTAACCACGATCCGACCAGGCGGCGGCGGCTGCTCCTGCACAGGCGCCAGATCGCCGAGCTGCGGCGGGCGGTGGAGTCCGAAGGGGTGACGATAGTTCCCTTGCGCCTGTACTTGAAGGGCGGACGTGCCAAGCTGGAGATAGCGGTGGCGCGGGGCAAGAAGCGTTATGACAAGCGGGCCGCTATCGCCAAGCGAGATGCCGAGCGTCAGATAGAACGGGCGCTGCGCCG
>JADFNQ010000121.1 GCA_022563285.1 Chloroflexota bacterium
GGGTGGCCGGGCTGCCGCTGCCGGTGGACGCGGACCCCGCCAAGCTCATCGTCTCCGTCCACAGCGACCGGTTCAACCAGCGGCACCTTCGGCTGGACGGGACGAACGTGGTGGAGGAGCTGCGAGAAAGGCTGTACGGCAGCCAGAAAAGCGCAACGCGAGGTTAGGAGTTGACCTTCGAGACCATCAGCTACAGCGCGGGAGACGGCATCGCCCGCGTAGTCCTGAACCGGCCGGAGCGGCTGAACGCGATCAACCTCCAGCTCATCGAGGAGTTGCGGGGCGCCGTTACGGCCGCCAACGACGACGAGGCCGTGCGGGTGATCGTATTGAGCGGCGCGGGCCGGTCGTTCTGCGCCGGCTATGACCTCGACTGGGGCACGAAGGCGGAGGACGCGGCCCAGCGGGCGATGTCCGGCCAGTGGGACCCGGTGCGCGACTACCTGGGGATGTCCCGCAACGTGCGCGCGTTCATGTCGCTTTGGGAGAGCCCGAAGCCGGTGATAGCGCAGGTGCACGGCTGGTGCGTGGGCGGCGGCACGGACCTGGTGCTATGCAGCGACCTCATTTACATGGCGGAGGACGCACAGATCGGCTATCCGCCGGCGCGGGTGTGGGGCGAGCCGACGACGGCGATGTGGGTCTACCGCCTGGGGCTGGAGCACGCCAAACGGCTGATGCTCACCGGCGAGGCGCTGAGCGGGACGGAGGCGGAGCGGCTGGGCCTGGCGTCGAAGGCGGTGCCCGCAGACGAGCTCGCGGGCGTTGTGGAGGCGATGGCCCGCAAGCTGGCGACCATCCCGTCCAACCAGCTTGCGCTGAGCAAGCTGCTGGTGAACCAGACGTACGAGAACATGGGGCTGCGGAGCAGCCAGCTCATCGGCACGCTTTTCGATGGGGCGGCGCGCCACACGCCGGAAGGGATCGCCTGGCGGGACCTGGCGATGAAGGAGGGGTTCCGGGAGGCGGTACGCCGCCGCGACGCGCCCTTCGGCGACTACGGGGAGAGGAAACCCGAAACCTAGGAGGCGGCCCAGCACATCACGTTGTCATTCTGAGGAGCGAAGCGACGAAGAATCTCGTGGTTCGAACTGAGATTGCGGCACGTCGAGATTCTTCGCCGCCTCCGGCGGCTCAGAATGACAGGTCTAGTACGGACAAGGAGGCGTAGATGACGCAGCAGGAGATATCGGCGGCGTTCCCGTTCCAGTCGAAGTTCGTGGAGGTGCAGGGCTCCCGTATGCACTACGTGGAGGAGGGCTCCGGCGACCCGGTGCTGTTCCTTCACGGCAACCCCACCTCGTCCTACCTGTGGCGGAACGTGATCCCCCACGTATCGCCGCTGGCCAGGTGCATCGCCCTGGACCTGATCGGCATGGGGAAGTCGGACAAGCCGGACATCGAGTACCGGTTCGTGGACCACTCCAAGTACGTCGAAGGGTTCATCGAGGCGCTGGGGCTGCGCAACATCACGTTCGTGATCCACGACTGGGGCTCGGCGCTGGGGTTCCACTACGCGCGGCGGCATGAGGAGAACGTGAAGGGGCTGGCGTTCATGGAGGCGATCGTGCGGCCGATGACCTGGGACGAGTTCCCGGAGCAGGTGCGACAGATGTTCCATTCGTTCCGCACGCCGGAGGTAGGCGAGAACATGATCATCAACCAGAACATGTTCGTGGAGGCGGTGCTGCCGGGGGCGATCCTACGCAAGCTCACGGACGAAGAGATGAACAGATACCGGGAGCCGTACGTGGACCCGCCGAGCCGAAAGCCGGTGTGGCGCTGGCCCAACGAGATCCCCATCGATGGGGAGCCGGCGGACGTGACCGAGATAGTGGAGGCCTACAGTGAGTGGTTCGGCAAGTCGGACGTGCCGAAGCTGCTGCTGTACGCGCAGCCGGGGGCGATCATGCGGGAGCCGCTGGTGGAGTGGTGCCGGCAGAACATGCGCAACCTGAAGACGGTGGATATCGGCCCGGGGGCGCACTTCGTTCAGGAGGACCAGCCCCAGGCGATCGGGGAAGCCGTCGCGGAGTGGTACCGGGGGCTGTGAGCCACACCTAGACAGGAGTCTGGGATGACAGCACTGGAGCAGATACGTTCGCTGTACGAGTACAACGAGTGGGCGAACAACCACGTACTAGGGGCGTCAGGGGGGCTGAGCGAGGAGGAGTTTGGGCGCGAGCAGGGGGCGAGCTTCGGCAGCGTCCGGGGGAATCTGGCCCACGTCGTGGCCGGTCAGATCGTCTGGCTGGGGCGCTGGACGAACTCGCCTCCGCAGTCGCTGTCAGAACTGCAGGCCGCACAGGGGATCGATGCGATCCGTGGGATGTATGAGACCTCCCACGATGGACTGCGGCAGTTCGTTGCGTCGCTGAAAGACGGCGACCTGACGCACATTATCGCTTACGTGGACAGCCGTGGCGAGGCGAACGAGCGGAGGCTGGGCCAGCTGATGCTGCACTTGGCGAACCACGGGACACACCACAGGGCGGAGACAGCGATGGTGCTGACCTCGCTGGGGAAGCCGCCGCGACAGCTGGACTACCTGTTCTTCGAGCTAGAGCGGGCGTAGGCGGCAGGTCCGGAGGCTACGCGCTCGCGGAGGCGGGAACCTTATCGCCAACCAGTTCGCCGGTCTCCACGTGGTACTTCAACCCGGCCAGAAGGTTCTCCATGCCCTTCCTCAACTGCCGCCCCGCTACAAGCTTATCGATCAGGGCGCCGATAGGGCCGAACTTCAGCTCGTATTCGGGAGCTACGCTGACGATGGTGCCGTCGCCGTCCGCCCTCAGGGTGAACTCGACGACGTTCCTCTCGATGGGCAAGCTGCTCTCGTAGATGTCGATCTTGAAGCCTACTCCCTCCCGCCAATCGAAGGCGCGTTCCTCCAGATAACCCTTGGGGTTGGCGAGGTCG
Organism: Chloroflexota bacterium; assembly: GCA_022563285.1. Classification (GTDB taxonomy): domain Bacteria; phylum Chloroflexota; class Dehalococcoidia; order SM23-28-2; family RBG-16-64-32; genus JADFNQ01. Next base: position 2,920 of record JADFNQ010000121.1, read on the forward strand.
CAGTGCCTGGTCGCCCCTTCGCCCCCGCTGGCTTCCGAGGTGGAGCGCGAGTGGGACACGCCGGGGTTCCACTTGTAGATGCCGCCCAGGTCTGCGAGTACCCCCCAGACCTTCTCCTTGGGCGCGTTTATTCGAATCTCGGTGCTGAAGGCTCCCATCTTCCTCCCCTGCTCCTTTCTAGCGAGCGCGAAAGCCCGACCGCTTCTTCAACGGGGCAAGCCGTAATCAGTCCGCCCGCAACCCGCGCAGCAGGTTCGCCACGCGGACGGCGGCCTCCACCGCTTCGAATCCCTTGTTGCCGTGCTTGCCGCCGGCGCGGTCCAGCGCCTGCTCGTCAGTGTCGCAGGTAAGGACGCCGAAGAGGCAGGGGACACCGGTGTCCAGGGCCGCCCGCTGGACGCCCTCCGCCGCCTGCCCGGCCACGTAGTCGAAGTGCGCGGTCTCGTGGCGGATGACCGCGCCCAGGCAGACGACGGCGTGGTAGCGCCCGCTCTCTGCCAGGCGCTTGGCGACGACGGGGATCTCGAAGGAGCCGGGTACCCAGAACACCTCGTGCTGGCCGACGCCGTAGCGCTGGAGAGCATCCTGCGCCCCCACCAAGAGCTTGCCGGTGATCGTATCGTTGAAGCGGGAGACGACGACGGCCAGGGATAGGCCGGCGCCGTCCAGTTCGCCTTCGTGGGTGGTGCTACCGGCCACAGATTCGCACCGATGAACTCAGATGGATGGCCAGCCTGTTAGCTGCATCGGGGTCACGCCGCTACTCCGCGTCCTCCATCTGGATTGAGGTAGTGATCTGGACGCTACCCTTCAGGGTGCGGGCCACCGGACAGAAGTCGGCGTGGAACTCAAGGACGCGCTGGGCCGCCTCCCGCTGGTCCGGCGCGAGCCGGAGGTAATAGGTCACGTGGATGCGCTTTACCACCAGCACGTTTCCGTCCTTCTCGATCTCACCCACAGTCTCAGAGGTGAGGCGTTCCCGATTAGCTTGAATTTTACGCGCCTCCAGCGCGCCGCGAAAGGTGCCGGTCAGTCAGCCGGCGGCGGCGGCCACCAGGTAGTCCAGGGTGGTGGCGTGAGGCTCGTTGACCTTGGGATCCACCCCGTAGTACTCAGCTACTTCGGAGTGCAGGCCAAAGATGACCGGCTCCTCCTCAGCCGGCAGGTAGGCGCGGCGCAGGGGTCCCTTATCGGGTTCGACACGCACGCGGGAGCGGTAGACTACGGTGTCAGCCAAGACGAATCCTCCTCTGCTAATACGCCGCAAGACCGAAACAGCCTAAACATTATAAGACCTGGCTTGAGGTAGCGGATGTAGGCGGTCGCGGCGGGGCGGTCACTTCGTCCTAGCGCCACTCGATGGCGACGACCGGGACGGGCTCCGAAATGCCTTTCAGACTGACCGAGCGCGGCTCGGATGCGGAGAACCGGACCGGCGCTTCGGCCAAGGTCTCCTGGCTGGCTAGGATCTCTCCGCCTTCAGCCAACGCAGCGATGCGTGCGGCCTGGTGTACGCCCTTCCCCGCATAGTCTCGGCCCCGGCGGGTCGCCTCGGCCGCGTGCAGTCCGATGCGGACCTGAACCGCGAAGCCGTGCTCGCGGCGGTGGTCCACCAAGGTGCGCTGGATGGCCGCAGCACAGTCCACGGCGGCGGCGGCGCCATCGAAGGCCACGAAGAACCCATCGCCGGCGTGCTTGACCTCCTCCCCACTGTGCTCGGCAAACAACGACCTGAGGGTCTGGTCATGCCAGCGCAGGAGGTCTTCCCAGGCCTCGTCACCGATCGCCTCCACCAGGTTCGTGGAACCGCAGATGTCTGTGAACATGAACGTCCTGGTGGCGCGCCGCACGGCTGCCTTCGGTTGGCGGCCAGCTGACCCAGCATCCGTCCCGAGAAGCTCCGCGGCCCGCCGCGCATCCGCAACAGCCCCCAGGCGCTCGAATGTTGAGTTGGCGGCCCGCAACTCGAGGACGGCGGCCTCGTCATCGCCCC
>JADFNQ010000122.1 GCA_022563285.1 Chloroflexota bacterium
GCTCCTCACGCTGGCGCGGCCCCACGATCTGGAGGCCGCAGGGCAGGCCGGAGTCCGTCAGCCCCGCCCTGACGTTGGCCGCGGGGTGGCCGGAGAGGTTGAACGGGTAGGTGTAGGCGACCACCTGGAGCGGGTTCTCGATCTTCTTGCCGTTGATCTCCTCAGGCCACTTGCCGCGGGCGCCGAACGCTTCCGTCGGCAGGGTGGGGGTGAGCAGCACGTCGTACCGCTCGAAGAACTGCCACAGCTCGTTCACCAGCTTGGCCCGTGACCGCTGCGCCCGGCCGTACTTCTCCGGCGTCAGGCGGCGTGCAGTCTCGACGCCGCGTAGGAACGCCCTCCCGAACTCCTCGCGATGAGCTTCGATCTTGTCGTAGATGCGGGCATACGTCTCGGCCCCGGAGACGCGGGCCCAGTCCAGGCCGGGGTCGCTGTCGATGACCCGCTCCACCTCTTCGATCTGGTGGCCCAGCTTTTCGAAGACGCGGACCGCCTGCGTCACCTCGCGCATAACGTCGTGCTGCACGGTGGCGTAGCCTAGGGTCGGGCTCCAGGCGATGCGCAACCCCTTGGGCGCCCGCTCCAGCACCTCGACGTAGGAGTAGCCTGGATGGGGGAGGGAGTCCGGGTCGGCGGGGTGAGCGCCGACGACCGCGTCCATGAACAGGGCGGCGTCCCGCACCGTGCGGGTGATGGGCCCGTACACGGAGGTATCGTTCCAGCCCAGCATGACGGAGGGGCCCTTGGGGATGCGGCCGAAGGACGGCTTCAGCCCGAAGCAGCCGGTGTAGCAGGCGGGGATGCGCACGGAGCCGCCCCCGTCCGAGCCGGTGGCCAGCGGCACCATGCCCGAGGCGATCGCCGCCGAGGTGCCGCCGCTGGAGCCCCCCGGTGTGCGCTCCGGGTTCCAGGGGTTGCGAGTAACCCCGAACAGCAGGTTCTTGGTGAACGCCGTATAGCCGAACTCCGGCGAGTTCGTCTTCCCTAGCAGGATTGCCCCCGCCTTCTTCAGCCGCTCCACCTGCACGGAGTCCCGCTCCGGGTACTCGTCCTTGTAGGGCACCGAGGCGTGAGTGGACGGGAACCCCGCGGCGTCCTCCAGCTCCTTAACCCCGAACGGCAGGCCGCTCAGCGGACCGACCTCTTCTCCGCTGGCGATGCGGTCTGCGGTGGTGCGGGCGTCTGCCAGCGCCTCCTCCGGGCGCATCGCTATGAAGGCGTTAAGGACAGGGTTGACCTGCTCGATACGTTTCAGGCAGGCTTCCATCAGCTCCACGGGCGAGAGCTGACGCCTGCGTATCGCCTCCGCCAGTTCGTAAGCGGGTTTGAACCAAAGTTCGGACACCGGCATCCCTCCGCGTTATGCGTCTGCGCTGGGGCGCGCGCTGGCATGATACACCAAAGCTGTGGATACGGAAACCTGGCGCATCCCGGCGTGAGGCTGACCGACTCGCAGTCCTGGACTGAAGGCGTTACGGTTTGGTCTTAGCCCGCCGTCGCCGGGGCGAGGCCCGACGGTTGAGGCTGCAGCCCACCGAGGGCGACCTCCCGCTGGCGCTGACCCTGCCTGGCAGCGAGCTTCCGCCGCCGGTATGCCCGCTGGCGGCAGGCCGGCCCGTGAGCCTTCGCCTGTGGCCGCTTCCCCTCCAGCGGCATCCCGCATCCCATGCACAGTCGCGTTACGGTTAGCGGCGACGCGCTGATGCTATGGGTTACACCTTGAGTGACGGCCGTTCGGGCTTCGGGAGCGGGCACGGTGTCTTGAGCCGGCGGCGTTGCGGTTTGAGATTCGGATGGTGATGGCGGGGGCTGTGGTGGCCAAGGGATGCTGCCGGCCCAGTGCCGCTCCAGGAGCGGCGCGGGCCTGCCGTTGGTTGGGGTTGGCCTCCAGTGGTCGGGCGGTGGTGCTGACGATGTAGTAGGAGCAGGGGCCCAGCGCCTTCGCAGGACGGGCGGGCGCGAGCCCGGGGCCGGTAGCGGGATCCAGTAGTCAGGCGACGGCAAGCGAGTCCCCTGCGGCCATGGAACCGTAACGCTGCGCCGAGTTTCCGCCCAGCGGCAGCGTTTGTCAAGGCCCTGCCAGGCCTGGAGATGTGAAGATGCGCCGGGGATGGCGGCCCTCACAGTGGAGCAACGCTCCACCCCATCTTGCCGGACACTGCGCGGCTGATTTGATGGTGCCCGCGACCTAGAATCGGCACTGGAGAGGGAGCGGTTTCATAGGAGATCTCAGCCGGGACGGCTGGAAGGGAGGCGGCTGTGAAGATCGATGGCGGTGAGCTGTTCGCACGGTTGCTGGAGCGGGAGCGGTTGGCACACGTCTTCGCCGCCCCTCGGCTCCCATATAGACGGGATCGATAGCCGGCGTGCGGAATTCGAGCTGAATTCTTTCGATTACCCCCTTTTCAAGCTAGAGAAGCAATAGTAGTATAGTAATGCGCCTATGGTACTACTAGAATTGGAGAGCCACAATGACCGCACTAGCCCAGTGGTTCCTCTTCTCCAGTCACGACAGTGTGCTCTTACACATCGCCGCCAACCCTGACTGCACTATCAACGAGATCGCGGATGCTATGGCCCTCACCCCGCGCAGCGTGTCACGCACCATGCGCGACCTGAGCCGGGCGGGCATCCTCTACATTCGCAAGAATGGTGGTCAACCCCGCTACGCCGTTAATCTGGATTGCCCCTTCTTGCATCCGTCCATCAAGGGTTACACCCTGCGTTACGTCCTGGGCCAGATGGCCGAGCAAGGCCAGCTTCTCATGGCCGCTGCGTACCTTGACGCTCATGGGGCAGGTGCGTAATACGCTGCGCGGTGTTGCGGGGTGCTCTGGTGGTGACATGCGCACCTCCTCCGCCAGCCTGAGCACCGTGCCCGCCCGGGCTACTGGATGCGTGGCTCCATAGCGGTCCTGTTGTACACGAGCCGCTGCTATCGGATACCCGCGGCCGCCTACCCCCCGCTACCGCGCCCGCTCCACCTCCAGCCGCACCGCCCTGTCGATCGGCACCGGCTGCCTTAGGAGCTGGTTAGCGGACACTTAGTTTATCCCCCGCGGCCCTGTACCCGTCTATCGGGCGAAAGCACCAATGATGTGTCGGGCAAAACCCCACACTAAGCCCCGTGGATTACCTGATAGACGACTTGAGCCCTGAGCGGCGACACTGGAGATGCAGCAAGCTTGCCGCACTTCGACATGCAGATATACATGGAGGTGGGTCGCCATGACTAACGAGACGAAGACGATCGAGACGACCGAGCAGCCCCAGCTGGACTTGAGCTGGCTGAAGCTGGAGAGTACCTGGGGCGTGCGCGCCAAGCCGGGCCGCAAGGGGCTGACGTTGGAGGAGATCGAGATCGGCCCCTACGGTGATGTCCCGGACAGGACGGAGAACCAGACGTTCCGCCCGCGTGGAGCCGCCAGCCGCAGGGGTACCCCCAGAGTCGGTCATCCCTACAAGGACAAGGCGGAGGTCTGGTCCGCCAACTCTGCGATGCTGTACGAGGAGGCGGTCCAGCGCCAGTGGTCTTCCGCCACCGATATACCCTGGGACGAAGTCAAACCCCTGCCGGACGACCTTGAGCGGGCGATGTGCCAGCTCTGCACCTTCCTGACGGAGATCGAGTTCATCGCCGGCGATGTCCCCGGCCTCTGGCTGCCCGAGGTGAACAGCGAGTACCACGAGGTCAAGCTCTTCCTCCTTACTCAGATCATGGACGAGGCCCGTCACCTGGATGTCTTCCGCAAGCGGGCCCTGGCCAACGGCGGCGGTCTCCTCAGCCAGGGGTCAGGGTTGGGGCTCCGCACTATCCTGGAGTCCAAGAACTACTCGGAGATGTCGGCCCTCATGCACGTTCTTGCCGAGGGGTTCATCCAGTCCCTGTTCCGTATGGGCGAGTACATCGCCCAGAACGAGGCCGAGAAGCGGATATTCCGCCTCTGCGCCCAGGACGAGTCGCGACACGTGGCCTACGGGGTGATGCACCTCAAGCACCTGGGCGAGGCGGATCCGCACCGGCGGGAGGAGATCCACTACTACCTGGATCGTGCGGAAGGCGTGTTCAGCTTCGACGACACCCAGGCCGCGGTCGATCTCACAGACGCACTCGCCGTGCTCATGGGCGGCGGCATCAAGAACATGGACCGGGGGTTCCAGATGGCCCTGGCCGTGCGTCGCAAGCAGGTGAACGAGTACATGCACCGGCTGGACGTAGCCGGCTTCAGCGACCGGCGGGATCGCATGAACCCCCTGCTGAAGGCGTTCCTGGACCCGCCGCGCAACAACTGATAGCTGGACAATGAGCAGCCCTTGCCCGCTGCTACCTACGACGCGATAATCATCGGCGCCGGCCATAACGGCATAGCCTTCGGCGCCTACCTGGCTAAATCCGGCTGGGAGGTCGCCATCTTCGAAACCCGCGGCGAGGAAGGAGGCCCTCCCCCGGCGCTGCCCGCACGCCGTAGAATGGGCTCAGTCTAGTCAGTTCAAGGAGGCGCACCCGTGAAAGAACTGCCGGAGCCCTTCCAGAAGTTCGAGCAAGAGCACCCCAAGGTTCGCCAGGCTTACGAGGCTCTGGCCGCGGCCGCCCACGAGTCCGGGCCCCTGGACGAACGTACCCGGCGGCTGGTAAAGCTGGCGATCTCCGTTGGCGCTAGTCTTGAGGGAGCTGTGCGATCGCACACCTGGCAGGCGAAGGACGCGGGCGTCACGGAAACGGAGATCGACCACGTGGTACTGCTCTCCCTCACCACCATCGGGTTGCCCTCCATGGTGGCGGCGCGAACCTGGGTCGCCTCGGCGCTGGCGGAGGCCTAGGGGGCGGTCGCCAGCGCGTTCGGTTGGTAGACGCAGGAGGGGTCCTCGGCCAGGTAGTCGCCGCTGACCGCCCAGGCCCGCCCCCGGCTGC
>JADFNQ010000123.1 GCA_022563285.1 Chloroflexota bacterium
TCCGCAAGATGGAGCCGCTGCGGAGGGCGTTGTCCGGGATGAAAGCGTGGATGACCGGACTGCGCAGCGAGCAGGCGGTGACACGTTCGGAGATGGCCGTGGTTGAGTGGGACGGCGGGAACGGCCTAGCGAAGGTGAACCCGCTCATCGACTGGAGCGAGGAGCAGGTGTGGGAGTACGTCCGGGCCAACGACGTGCCCTACAACGCCCTGCACGACCGTGGCTTCCCGAGCATCGGTTGCGCCCCCTGCACCCGCGCCATCAAGCCCGGCGAGGATGTCCGCGCCGGCCGCTGGTGGTGGGAGAACCCGGAGAACAAGGAGTGCGGCCTGCACGGCTAGAGGTCGGGCGCCGCAGAGGTGCATGCAGCACGGGCCGCCTAACTGCGGCCCGTATTCTTGAGGACAGGACGCTTCGATGAGTGAGACGATACCCGCACACGGCGGCGAACTCCTAGATCTGACCGTGGGCGGCGATGAACGGGAGGCGCTGCTGGAGCGCGCCCCCTCCCTGCCTACGCTGCGCCTGAACGCCCGCTCCCTCTCAGACCTGGAGCTGCTGGGTAACGGCGGCTTCAGCCCGCTCAGGGGGTTCATGGGCCGTGCCGACTACGGGTCGGTCGTCGAGTCCATGCGCCTCGCATCCGGTCTCCCCTGGTCCATCCCCGTCACCCTCGCCGTCAGCCGCGAGGAGTCGCGAGAGCTGCGTGAGGGCGATGAGGTGGCGCTGGCCGACGAGGACGGCAGGGCGCTGGCCGTCATGGAGCTGGCCGAGAAGTTCGGCTACGACAAGGCCCGGGAGGGGCGCGAGGTCTACCGCACGGAAGAGGAGGTCCACCCCGGCGTCGCCGCCCTCTACCGCCAGGGGGATGTGCTCCTGAGCGGTTCCCTACGGCTCATCGACCTGCCGCCTCACGACGACTTCCCGCAATACCGGCTCACGCCGGCGCAGACCCGCGCCCTGTTCGCGGAGCGCGGCTGGCGCACCGTCGTCGGCTTCCAGACCCGTAACCCAGTGCACCGCGCCCACGAATACATCCAGAAGTGCGCCCTGGAGACTGTCGACGGTCTGCTGCTCCATCCCCTGGTGGGCGAGACGAAAGGGGACGATATCCCCGCCGAGGTGCGCATGCGCTGCTACGAGGTGCTGCTGGAGCTGTACTACCCGGAGGAGCGCGTGGTTCTCTCCGTGAACCCGGCGGCGATGCGCTACGCCGGGCCCAGGGAGGCGATCTTCCACGCCGTAGTGCGCAAGAACTACGGCTGCACCCACTTCATCGTGGGGCGCGATCACGCCGGGGTGGGCGAGTACTACGGGTCCTACGATGCCCAGCACATCTTCAGCGAGTTCGCCCCCGGCGAGCTGGGGATCGCGCCGATCTTCTTCGACCACACGTTCTTCTGCAAGAAGTGCGACGAGATGGCCAGCGCCAAGACCTGCCCCCATCAGCGGGAGGACCGGGTGATCCTTTCCGGGACCCAGGTGAGGGAGATGCTGAAGGGCGGGCTGGCGCCGCCGCCGGAGTTCACCCGCCCAGAGGTGGCGCAGGTGCTTATGGAGGCGATGCAGGACAGGACGACCTCCAAATATGCCGTCTGATGGAGTGCCCGAAGGGAGCGCGGGAGCTGCCCTGACGGATGGGCTGTCTGCCCGTCCGGGAGGGGCGTCACGGATGGCTGTGCCGGGGCAGGCGTCCTGGGTTGCCGCTGGCCATGGCCGCCAGCGGCTGGCCGGGGCTCTCCTGCGGCTCGCCTACGGCGTTGGCGCTCTTCTGCTGTTCATCTTCGCCCTGGAGGTGCTGAAGACCGCGGCCGGCGGCGTCGCCGATATCCTGACCGGTGTCTCCGCCCAAGGAACGGCGAACATCCTCGGATTCGGTTGGCTGGGCGCCTATGGGGCCCTCAGCGGGTCGCCGGTGGCCGCCATCGCCCTGAGCCTGTTCGCCGGCGACGTCATCAGCGATAGCGAGGCGTTCGCCATGCTCAACGGCTCGCGAATGGGCGCCGCGTTCATCGTGCTGTTCGTCGGGTTCCTCTACTACCTGGGGAAGCGCCGGACCGCCGACGGCATATTCATCGGCGTGGTGGCGATGCTCACCACGTTCACCATCTACGCTCCGGTGGTGCCCCTCGGCTCGTTCGTGCTCGACCGCGGCTGGCTGGATGGAGTGGAGGTGGGAGAGCCCGCTTTCCTGCTCAATTTCACGGATTTCGCCTTCCATCCGCTCGCCGATGCGGCAACGGACAACCTGCCGCTCTTGCTCGTGTTCGTCGGGGGCATCGGGTTGATCCTGGCCAGCTTCGCCATCTTCGACCGCGCCCTGCCCAACCTGGAGCAGCCTAGCCTACGCCTGCAGCGCATCTCCCGCCTGCTGCATCACCCGCTGGTCATGTTCGCGCTGGGCCTGCTCATTACCACGATGACGCTCTCCGTATCTATCTCCCTCACCCTGCTCATCCCGCTCTCCCTCAAGGGTTACGTGCGACGTGACGGGATCATCCCCTATGTGATGGGCGCCAACATCTCCACCTGGGTGGACACGATGTTCGCCGCCCTCCTCCTCGATTCGCCACGGGCATTCACCGTCGTCTTCACACAGATGGCGGTGGGCGCCTTCGTGTCGCTGGTGGTGCTCCTGTTGCTCTACCGTCCCTACTCCCGCATCATCCTCGCGGTGGCGCACCGGGTCATGCAGCGGCGGCGGGAGTTCGCCATCTTCCTGGGCGCCATCTTCCTGGTGCCGCTGGTCCTATTATTTGTGTGATGGTCATCATTGCGGCCCCGAACCGGCACATGCTAACATTGTTGAGGAATTCACTCTACTTTCGCCCCGCGGAAGGTCAAGCATGAAGGTTTCCACCAAAGGTGACTACGGCATACGTGCCCTCATAGAGCTGGTCCACCACTACGGTGAGCCGAAGCCGACCCAGAGCGCCGAGATCGCCGCTCGCCAGGGCATACCGGAGTCGTATCTGGAGCAGCTGCTCACCACCCTGCGCCGCGCCGGCTTCATCCGCAGCGTGCGCGGCCCTCAGGGTGGCCACGCCCTCATCCGCGACCCGGAAGCGGTGCTGGTCAGCGAGGTGGTCGTAGCCCTCGAAGGCTCTATCCTGCCCATCGACTGCCTGGACGAATCGAGCGCCTGTTCCAAGGGCGGAGGCTGCGCCCAGCGAGACATGTGGCAGTCCGTTCGGGAGGCGATCCTGGGCGTGCTGGACAACACCACTATCGCCGACCTGGCGGAGAAGGATCGCGCCGTGAGCGCGGGCGGGGCCCGGTATGTCATCTAAGAGGGAAGGTATGGGCGGAGACAGAAAGATCGCGGCCACGGTGCTCGACCTGATAGGCGGCACGCCCATGGTCCGGCTTCACCGGGTTGTCGAAGAGGGCTGGGCAGAGGTGTTGGTCAAGGTGGAGTCGCTTAACCCGGCTGGCAGTGTTAAGGACCGCATCGCCCTGAGTATGATAGAGGCAGCGGAGCGCGATGGTAGGATCAAGCCCGGCGACACGATCGTGGAGCCCACCAGCGGCAACACCGGCATCGGCCTGGCGATGGTCGCTGCGGTGAAGGGCTACCGGCTCATCGTCACCATGCCTGAGGACATGAGCCTGGCCCGCCGCGACCTGCTGGCCCGCTACGGGGCAGAGATCATCTTGACCCCCGCTATTGAGGGGATGACCGGCTCCGTCTACGCTGCCCAGGAGCTGCTCAACGAGCACCCGGACTACTTCATGCCGCAACAGTTCGAGAACCCCGCGAACCCTGAGATCCACCGCCATACCACGGCCCAGGAGATCCTTGCCGCTACCGACGGCAGGCTGGACGCCTTCGTCGCCGGGGTGGGCACCGGCGGCACCATTACCGGCGTGGGCGAGGTGCTGAAGGCGCGGAGCCCGGACGTCCTGATCATCGCCGTGGAGCCGGCCCGCTCCCCGGTGCTCCAGGGCGGCCGCGCCGGCGTCACCGCCATCCAGGGGATCGGCGCTGGCTTCGCCCCCGGCATCCTCAACCGCGAGGTGCTGGACGAGATCATCTCCGTGGGTGATGAGGAGTCCATTAGCATGTCCCGCCGCCTCACCCGTGAGGAGGGGCTGCTGGTGGGCATCTCCGGCGGCGCCAACGTGATCGCCGCCCTGAAGGTGGCGAAGCGGCTGGGCCAGGGGAAACGGGTAGTGACAGTCCTGCCCGACACGGGCGAACGCTATCTCACCATGGAGGCGTAGCGATGTCGGCCGGGAGGAGGAGAGATCGTATGTCAGTGACGGTTTACATCCCCACGCCGTTCCGGCGGCTGGCCGGGAACCAGGTCTACGTCCGCGCGGAGGGGAACACGGTGGCGGAGGTGCTGGACAACCTCGGCAGCCGGTACCCGGAGCTGCGGCACATGATCTTCGATGAATCGGACGAGGTGCCGGGCCACATCAACATCTACGTGAACAACCAGGAGATGCATTCGCTTAAAGGCAAGGACACGCCCCTGTCAGACGGCGACGAGATCGCCGTCATCCCCGCCATCGCCGGCGGTCAGGTACTGACGGAGGATCAGGTTAATCGCTACTCGCGGCATATCATCATGCCCCAGGTGGGTCCCGTGGGCCAGCGCAAGCTGATGGCGGCGAAGGTCCTGATCATCGGCGCCGGCGGTCTGGGCTCACCGTCCGCCCTCTACCTGGCCCTGGCGGGCGTCGGCACCATCGGCATCGCCGACTTCGACGTGGTGGACCTGTCCAACCTCCAGCGCCAGGTCCTCCACCACAACGACGACGTGGGACGGCTCAAGACTGAGTCCGCCAGGGACACCCTCCTCTCCTACAACCCGGACGTCAACGTGGTCATCCACGATGGGCCCATAACCTCCGAGAACGCGATGGAGATCATCCCCCAGTACGATATCGTCGTCAACGGGGC
>JADFNQ010000124.1 GCA_022563285.1 Chloroflexota bacterium
CAGCCACGCACCACTCGTCCGCGGCCGTCAGCTGGCCGCGGACATATAGCACGGGAGGCAGATCGTAGATCTCCTTCAGCCGCGTTGGGTAGGCCGGGTCGTGCCAGGTGAGGGGGGTGACGTTGTGCTTGGCCAGCCGCTCGAGCTCAGCTTCTGGGTCGATCGCCGCCCGCTCAGAGACGACGCGGGAGGCGAGCCTGCCGTCCAGGCCGGCGGCCTTGAGCTCGGAGGCGCTGGCGTTCCACGCCTCCTCCATGCTGGGGAAGTGGTTCTCCAGAAGGGAGTGGCGAACGCGGCCCAGCCCCGTGATGCGGTTCAAGGCCACCCAGTACTTGAGTTCTTCCGGCGCGGTCATGAGCGTCAGGCCATTCTAGCACAGCGCTGACGGTCGGCCAAAGCGTAGATGGCCTATTCGGGCTGGCCCTCGCCCTGGAGCTCCGGGGACGGGCTTTCGACCTTGGTGACCCGAACCTTCTTGATGCGACGCCCCATTACCGTGAGCACCCGCATCACCAGGCCGTCCACCCGCACCTCATCTCCCACGCTGGGCATACGTCCCAGGTTGCTGAAGATGAAGCCGCCCACGCTATCGAAGTCCTCTTTCTCTATGCGCAGGTCGAACATCTCGTTCAGGTCATCGATGCCGACGCGGGCGTCCACGATCGCCTCGGTGGGGGTCACGAGTTGTACCGCCTGCTCACGGATATCGAACTCGTCCTCGATCTCACCGACGATCTCCTCTATCAGGTCCTCGATCGTGATCAGGCCGGCGGTGCCCCCGTACTCGTCTACAACGATGGCGATGGAGAGCCGCTGCTGGCGCATCTCGGTCAGCAGCTCGTCCACCTTCTTGCTCTCGGGGACAAAATGAGCCGGACGCGCCAGCTCACGGATGCTAACCGGACAGGTGCCCCTGGCCAGGTGACGGAGCACCTCCTTGGCGTAGACCACGCCGACCACGTTATCGATCGTGTCTTCGTATGCGGGTAGGCGGCTGTACCCTTTCTCCACCATCAGCCGGGCGACCTCGCTGAACCCATCCTCCACGTCCACGGCCACCATGTCGATACGCGGTATCATCACCTCGCGCACGGTGGTCTGCTCCATCTCCATGATGCCGCGGATCATCTGCCGCTCCTCCTCGGCGATGCCGTGGCCGCCCTCCTCCATCTCCACCAGGCGCACCAGATCCTCCGCTTCCGACGCTTCCTGCGGGTGTCGCCTGCGCCACCAGCTGACGGACGCCGTCACCGGCAGGTCCAGCAGCCGCGCCGGCGCTCCGAACAGCAGCCGCGTGGCCTCCACGAACGGTCTCAGGGTGCGCTGCCATCGGTCAGGGTTCTGCGAGACGAGCAGCCGGGGCAGGGCCTGGAGCAACATGAGGGCGGCTAGCGTCGCCAGGGCGGCGATGGCCACGGCGCCCCAGCTATGGCCGGCCTGCTCCAGGACCAGTGCCACGGTAATGGCGGTGATGCCTATCAAGGTCAGGTTGCGGGCCAGGGTCAGCGCCGAAAGGGTGGCTTGCCGTTCCTGGGTGAACTGTCGCAGCGCCTCTAAGCGCGAAGCCGGTGGCTCGCCCAGGGCGCGCGCCCGGACGCCGGCGATGACGCCTGCCTCAGCGGCGACAACAAAGATGAAGACGATGACTGCCAAGGCCAGGAGGAACACTCCTGCCCAGCTATCGCTATCCACCCTGCTTGCGCACCTGCCTTCTCGCCTGCCCGCTGAGGGAGCGCGCGGGCACCCCCGCCACCCTGGCCCCGGCCGGAACGTCCTCCGTAACCACGGCGCCCGCGCCGGTGCTCGCCCCTTCGCCCAGCCTTACCGGCGCCACCAGCATCGTATCGCTGCCCACGAAGGCACGGTCTCCGATGACGGTAACGCTCTTCTTCTCACCGTCGTAGTTGCAGGTCACAGTGCCGGCGCCGATGTTCACTTCGGCGCCCACCTCGGCATCGCCCAGGTAGCTGAAGTGACCTACCTTGGTGCCCCGGCCCAGGCGCGACGCCTTCACCTCGACGAAGTTGCCGACGTGCACGCCCGCCTCCAGGTGGCTGCCCGGCCGCAGGTGGCTGAACGGGCCTACTTCCACTCTGGGCTCCAGCACGGCCCCCTCCAGTACGGAGGCTGTCACCGCGCAGTCGTCCCCGATCCGGGAGTCCGTGATGACAGCGTTGGGGCCGATGGTGCAGCGGGCGCCGATAACGCTGCTTCCGCCAATGGTGGTGTTGGGCCTGATCTCCGTGCCAGCGCCAATCTCTACTCCGGGCTCCACGTACGTGGTCGCTGGGTCGATGATGCGGACGCCTGCCTCCAGCAGGCGTCCGCAGGCCAGCAGCCGTTCTTGGGCCTGGGCCTGCAGCGCCGCCAGCGTATCGCCGGTTGCCGTCTCGGCCACGTCTATAGTCTCCTACCGGCGCCGCCGGGCGCCGGCCGTCTTCGGTTCATCTTCGGTTTAGTCCACCTGGGGGAAGCTACACCCACCGTTTATACGGTGAGACGCAGAAATACCGCCGTCCGTTGGCGAGAGGGGAAAAGAGGAAGGAAAGCGGGGTGAGCCGCTACTATCTGGAGGGTCTTCGCTACTCAAGGTGTCTGATCAGCCCGTTTCAGGATGGTTATCTCGTGAAACCATCCTATCGGCATCCACATAGGCTGTCAAGCCGTGAGCGAGCATAAGCAGGGCCACTCCCCTTAGGGCGAGGCATCATCTCGCCCCTGCCCCAGCCTTCAGGCTGGGGTCTTCTGCGCCAGCGCCTCGTGCCTGGCCGCCCGCCCCTGCCTGCCGGTAGGCAGGTACGCTATAATTCCCTCGAATCCGCCTGAGGCGGACAGGTCAGCTTATGAAATCCGAGGAAATCCGCGAGGCCTTCCTTCGCTTCTTCGAGGAGCGTAGCCATAAGCGTATGCCCGGCGCTCCCCTCGTCCCCCCCGGCGACCCCACGCTGCTGTTCACCAGCGCCGGCATGGTGCAGTTCAAGCCCTACTTCATGGGCCAGGCGAAGCCGCCGCACCCCCGTCTCGCCACCGTCCAGAAGTGCTTCCGCACCAGCGACATCGACTCTGTGGGCGATGCCTCCCACCTCACCTTCTTCGAGATGCTGGGAAACTTCTCCGTCGGCGACTACTTCAAGGCGGAGGCGATCCCCTGGGCCTGGGAGTTCGTCACGTCCAAGGAGTGGCTGGGCCTTGACTCGGATCGGCTGTGGGCCGCCGTCTACCTGGACGACGACGAGGCGTTCGACCTGTGGCGTCAGTTCCTGCCGGCGCAGCGCATCCGCCGCTACGGGGAGGAGCACAACTACTGGTTCTCCGGCGAGGTCGGCCCCTGCGGCCCCTGCTCCGAGCTGCACTACGACTTGGGGCCCCAGTTCGGCTGCGGCCCCCAGTGCGAGCCCGGCCATGAGGAGTGCGACCGCTTCCTGGAGATCTGGAACCTGGTGTTCATGTCCTTCTTCTGCGACGGCGAGAAGCGCGACCCGCTGCCGTCCACGAACATCGATACCGGCGCCGGGCTGGAGCGCATGACCGTCGCCTCCCTGTTCGAGAGTAAAGAGTGGAAGGACAAGAGCAAGCTCCCCTCCGTCTACAATACGGACCTGTTCGCGCCGATCATCCGCCGCATTGAGGAGCTGAGCGGCAAGAGGTACGGGAGAGACGGGGTGACCGACCGCGCCATGCGCATCGTAGCCGAGCACGCCCGCGCCGTGACCTTCCTCATCGGCGACGAGCGGACGCCGGTGGTCCCCTCCAACGAGGAGCGGGGCTACGCGGTGCGCCGCGTCCTGCGGCGGGCGGTCTACTTCGGCCGCCGCTACCTGGGGCTGGAGCAGCCGTTCCTGATCGACATCGCCGAGACCACAATCCGGGGCATGTCCGGCGCCTATCCGGAACTGAAGGGCCAGCGGAAGTTCGTGATGGACATCCTGGCTCCGGAGGAGCATCGGTTCGAGGAGACGCTCAGCCGGGGGCTGGAGATGCTGGAGGCGGCGCTGGCCGAATATGGTAAGACGAAGGAGGTGCCTGGCGAGGCGGCCTTCCTCCTGCACGACACCTACGGCTTTCCCCTGGAGCTGACGGCTGAGATCGCCCGCGAGCGGGGTATCACGGTCGACGTAGCTGGCTTCGAGGCCGAGATGGAGAAGCAGCGGGGACGGGCCCGTGCCGCTGGTAAGGGCGCGGAGACGGCAGCCGCCGCCCAGGCCTACGCCGCCCTCGGCGATATCGAGACGGCGTTTCGCGGCTACGAGACGCTGGAGATCGCGACCACTGTCCTCGCCCTCCTTAAACAACGTAGGGACGGGGCTTCAGCCCCGTCCAGGGCCGACCTGAAGGGCGGCCCCTACGAGGCCGTAGAGACCGCTGACGCCCCCGCCGAGGTGGAGCTGTTCCTGGCCGAGACGCCATTCTACCCCGAGGGCGGCGGTCAGGTGGGCGACTGCGGCGAGATTATCGGGCCCAACGGCCGCGTCGCCGTCGAGGACACCCAGACCGTCGCCGAGCGCCTGATCGTCCACCGCGGCCGTGTGGTCGAGGGCCGCATCGCCGTCGGCGACGCGGTCACCGCGCGGGTAGAGCCGCAGCACCGCCAGGACACGATGCGCAACCACACCGGCACCCACCTCCTGCACGCCGCCCTGCGGGTGGTGCTGGGCACCCACGTCCGCCAGTCCGGCTCCCTGGTCGCGCCCGACCACCTGCGCTTCGACTTCACCCACACGGAGCCGCTGACGGAGGAGCAGATCGCGGAGGTGCAGCGGCTGGTCAACGACAAGATACGTCAAGACCTGCCGGTGGAGACCCGCCAGACCAGCTACGACCAGGCGATGTCCGAGGGCGTCCTCGCCTTCTTCGGCGAGAAGTACGGTGAGGAGGTGAGGGTGGTGGAGGTAAACT
>JADFNQ010000003.1 GCA_022563285.1 Chloroflexota bacterium
GCACGCGTAGCGAGATCCGCTGTGAACCGGCCCGATACGGGAAGCTCCCATCGTTCCTCATAATCGGATCGTCCTATTAGCGGTGGCTGTTGAGGAGGGCAGGTGGTGACACCGGCTCCAGCGCGGCACGACGTCGGGCCGTAGCCCGCTTCGCTAATCTCCGGGCCTCCACCCCAGCTTGTGCCGCAGCATGGCGTAGAGACTGATCAGGTGCACCAGCCTGGTTGACGGCCGACCCACGATCTTACCCTTGCGCAACGCCTCCAGGAAATCTTCCGGCCCCTCGAACTCCGGCATCTCGACGTAAGCGCGGCCCAGCTCCCAGGGCGAGTGGGCGTCGCTACCTGCGGAGGCGGCCAGGCCAAGCTCCCGGGCCAACCGCCGGGCCTTTTCGTTGATGCCAGGGAAGAGTACGCGGGCGTTCAGCACCTCCATGAACCCAATCTGGGGCAGGAAGCGCACTATCTCGTCATGCCGTAGCGCGAGGCCCAGCCGGTCGTAGGGGTGGGGCACCCCGACTAGCCCGCCCATGGCCCGCACCCTTTCGATCGTCTCCTCCGGCGAAAGCCCTGGCCGCACCTCCTCCCTGAGGAACAGCCCGATGACCTGGCCTGCAGATGTTTCGATCTCCTCCCCTACGATGACCCGGAAGTCCGCCAGTTCCTGCACGGCCAGCGCCCCCCGGATCGTCTTGTGGTCGGTAACTGCCGCGCAGGTGATCCCCTTGCGCTGACACGCCTCCACGAAGCGCCGTGGCGACAGGATGCTGTCGGGCGAGTAGTGGGTGTGTGTATGAAGGTCCACCCGCAGAACCCGCTCCCCGTTCATTTCCTGGGTCACCTCTCGTACCTTTATCCGTGGGCATGCTCCACCGGCCATGATAGCAGGGCAGGCAAACGGCCAAGTACACCGCCGCTACCCTCGGACCAGAGGGGTTTCGCCAGCGTAGTCACTCTTGGCGAATCGAGAGTCGCGGGAATTGGAGTGGTGTTCTGGCAGTGCCGTCAAAGTATCCGCTAGGGCTCGCTGCGCAGGCCGCCCGCTACCTTGGGCTCGTCAGCGGCTGGAAGCTCGTTCCACACTTCCCGTAGCTTCACCAGGTAGGCCGCAAGAATGAATCCCGCCCCGATGATGTTGGTGGGGTTCTCGACTCCCGATATAGCTCTCCCCTCCGGTACGAAGAAGTCGACGATCTGCGAGATGATCAGGAATCCGATGCCCGTCATCAGGAGTGGAAACGTGGCTCGAGATCGCATGAGCTCGCCCAAGAAGATGGCGACGACCGTGAGGCCTATAATCCCGTAGCCGAGGAGGATCAGGTCATCGAAGTTGTTGAGCAGGGGCACCGTCGTCCCGAGCCCGCCCTCAAGCGCATCGCCCACGACCTCATGGATCCCGAAGTAGTCGTCGATACCCAGCCATACCAGCCCCGCGCCGGAGATGATCCAGAAGAAGCTGCCCGGCGCATCCACCCTCTGGCCCGCCTGCGGCAGTCGCCAGAAACGAGTGTAGATGTAGTAGCCCGCCACCCCGGCCAACAGCAGCTGGGCGGCCTTCAGGGTCTGCATCGGCCCATACTCCCCAAACGCCTCATCCAGCATCCCCGTCAGGCCACCGACGATGGCCGCGATGCTCATCGCCAGCACGTTCACTGCCAGTACGCCTCTAACCAGGTTCCGGTGCGGACGCAGGTTCTCTATAGCGTCTCTTACCCACTCCGCCAGGTGATGCGGTCTGAAGGAGTGCCAGCGACTCTGGACCATCCGGACCGCGACTCCAGGGCCCGAACAGGCCAGCCAGCAGGTGAGCACCGCCAGGTGCTGCCGCCGGTACAGTCCGAACGGTAGCTTTCGCAGCGCCTCATCCAGCATCACAGCCAGTAGGGGGCGGTTCTTGCGCAGCGGCTCGGCCACGATGTAGGCGAAGGTACCCAGGCCGGGCACCGGTGATAGCAGAGCCACCCAGAGCGTGTGTATCTTGCGTGCCCCCCGGAGCTGCTCGTCGGCCTCCCGTCTAACCAGCGCCCTCACCTCTGACCTCAGCCGGAAGAACACTACCCAGCCGAACCGGGCAATGCTCCCGAAAGGGAAACGGAGAGGTACGCTTATAGCGATGTGTGCGCCTAGATGCCCCAGTACAGCGAGGGTCTCCGGCGCCTCCAGGCTGCGCATCGCCTTTTCGCCTTCCTCCGGGTCGAGGTGGCCCTCCTCCACCAGCCGCTCCACTCCACTGCGAGCCCAGTCACGGGCCAGCCTGCGCGCGTCTCGCGTCTGGCGAAAAGCGGTCCCTAGTGCCCGAATTAGAGCCGGTGGCCATAGAAGGCGCAGAGGCCTAAGCACGACGCAGGGGCTTGAGTAAAAAGGAGCCGACCTTCAGGAACAGCTGTAGCAGCCTGCCCCAGATGCGCAGCTCAGACTTCTGCCACACCTCGGCGCAATCCTGGTACTCATCAGTGGCACTCTGGAGCTCTCGAAGGCCCTCGGGACCCAGGGCCGCTTCGATCTCGTCTCGGTGCTTCTCGATATACTTGCGGGTCTTGGCGACGAACACGTCGTCGAACACCGGGATCAGACCCGCCTTGATGGCGTCGATCCATTGACCGATCGGCATCATCGGGTTGACCACGCCTGATTCCAGGTCGATGATCTTGTAGCTTCCGTCCGGCGTCTCGATGAGGTTCCCGGTTGCTTTGGGGTTCCAGGGAAGGACCTGCCAGGTAGGCAGCCCTACCTCCTGAAAGAGAGGTGTGAGCTTCCGCAGGAACGCCCGGGCCCGCTTCTTGTCCTTGGGCACCTGCCCTTCGATAAGCTGGGTCACGAAAATGCAGCCCTTCTCATCGCAGCGGATATCGAGGGTTTTGGCCACGAGGTCGGTGCCGAACCAGAACTTTGTCATCAAGCTGGCAATGGTCCGGCGCGCTTTGGCCGCTTGCAGGGAGGGCTCGTTGCGAACGTAGGGGAAAGGAGCCTGGAACGCCAGCCAGTATAGGACCTTAACGACGAGAGGAGGCCGATAGACCTTGGTTGCGGTGGCGTGCTCCCGGTCCAGAAGGACGCGGCTGGCCAGCCCGCCGGATACATCGGAGTGGGCTTCGTGGTCATCCGGATCCCTCGTTTGATCTGGGAACATGCGGCCCTCCCGTTCGTGTCCTGGTTTCGACATTATACATCCGTGTCGGAGCTATGTCGCTCGATTCTAGAAGTTCCATCAGCCGCACTGCGGGGGCTGGCCGGGGTGAGCAGCTTGACGCCCTCTTCCGGCAGAGGGATAATCCTCTTCGCCATCACCAGGCATCCATCCCGAGGCTGGGCGGGCTGTGAGCAGTCCTAGAGGGGATTTTCCTCTGCCGTGTCGCGGCATCCCGTTAACACCTGACGGGCGTCGTTGTCCCACGCTGAGTTGCAGGTGCGGCGTGATCTTCGTGGGCCGCTGACGATCGAGCAGGCACGTGTGATAATGAGCGAGGCAGGGCCCATGGCCGTCGCTGATTGGAGGAGGCAATAGGGAGGAAAGTGAGATGGATGAGGAAAAGGAAGTAAAGCCTCGCCGCGGGCTACCGTGGTGGCTGGTCATTGGCTTTGCTGCCGGCGCTCTGCTGCTGTTCATTCCCCTTGTCTCCGGCGGGGACGGAGAGGAGACGGAAGACGTTTCTCTGCCGGCATTTGCCAAGGCGGTGGAGGAAGCCGGGGCGGCCGACCGCATCGTCGTCAAGGGAGATAAGCTCACCCTGGAGCGGCAGGATGGAACTGAGATCGAGACCCGGAAAGAAGTGGGTATCAGCGCCATCGAGACGCTCCAGCGTCTGGGGGTCTCCCGCTCGGCCCTGCAGAGAGTCGAGATCGAAGTCGAGAAGGAGGGCGGGGGCCTCGGCTCCATTCTCGCGGTGGCCCTTACTATTCTTCCCCTTCTCTTCATTGTTGGCATAGGCTTCTTAATCTTCCGGCAGTTCCGCGGCTCCAGCGGGGGCGGTATATTCGGCTTCGGCAAGAGCAAGCCCCGGGTGACTGGGGTCGATGGTCAGCGCCCCAACGTCACGTTTGCCGACGTCGCCGGCGTGGAGACGGCCAAGCTTGAGCTGCAAGAGGTCGTCGAGTTCCTGAAGTCTCCCGAGAAATTCACGCGCCTGGGCGCCCATGTCCCAAAAGGGGCGCTCTTGGTGGGGCCGCCGGGCACGGGCAAGACACTGCTCGCCAGGGCGGTCGCCGGGGAGGCCGAGGTGCCGTTCTTCAGCATCTCCGCCTCGGAGTTCGTGGAGATGTTCGTCGGCACGGGCGCCTCGCGGGTGCGCGACCTATTCGCGAAAGCGAAGGCGGCGGCGCCCGCCATCATCTTCATCGATGAGATCGACGCCGTGGGCCGGCGCCGTGGCGTCGGCCTAGGCGGCGGCAACGACGAGCGGGAACAGACGCTGAACCAGATCCTGGTGGAGATGGACGGGTTTGAGACCGGCACCAACGTCATCGTCATCGCAGCCACCAACCGCGCCGACGTGCTGGATGCCGCACTACTGCGGCCTGGACGCTTCGACCGCAGGATAGAGGTGGACCGCCCCGACGCCGAGGGCCGTGAGGCGATCCTTCGGGTGCACGCGCAGGGTAAGCCGTTGGCCCCAGAGGTCAAGCTGGCGGACATCGCCAAGCTCACCTCCGGCTTCACCGGCGCCGACCTGGAGAGCCTGATGAACGAGTCGGCGATCCTCGCCGCACGCAAGGGGGTTCCCGCGATCGGTCCCACCGAGCTGAACGAGGCGTTCGAGCGGATAGTGGCCGGGCCGGAGCGGAGCAAGAAGCTCCTCAGCCCGGAGGAGCGCCGCGTGGTCGCCTATCACGAGGCGGGCCATGCCACCGCCATGGAATCGATGCCCAACGCCGATCCGGTCCATAAGATCAGCATTGTGTCCCGCGGCCCAGCCCTGGGTTACACGATGCCGCTGCCGGAGCGGGACAGGGTGCTCCGCTCAAAGGAGGCGATGGAGGACGAGATCGCCGGCCTCATGGGGGGCCGCGTCGCCGAGGAGCTATTGCATTGCAGCGTGACCACGGGCGCCGCTAACGACCTGGAACGGGCGACGGCGCTGGCGCGGGCCATGGTCACCCAGTACGGGATGAGCGATGAGATGGGCCTGCGCATCTTCGGCAACGGCGAGCAGTCAATCCCCGGCTGGCCACAGCAGCAGCGGGAGTACGCCGAAGGCACGGCCCTCAGGATCGACACCGAGATAAACGGCATCCTGGACCGCGCCCATACCAGAACGAAGACAATCCTCAAGGAACGCTGGGGAACGGTCTCTCGGATGGCCACAGCCTTGCTGGAACAAGAGACGCTGGAACGGCCGGAGATAGAGAAGCTGCTCGCCGAGACCGACGAAGGGACCGAGGTCTACTGCGAAGATGGGGAGGCGACTGCGGACGCATAGCCTTCGGCTATCTATGACTCCAGCGGCTAGCCCCGCATCTTCGCCTCCAGCGCGTCCACCGGCGAGTACACGACGCAGCCCACCTGGTCGTCCCGCCTCAATATCCAATTCGTGATCGCCAGGATCTCGCAGCCGGCGATGCCGGCGACGCAGCCGCTGCGCGCACGCTCACGACGCCAGCACGCTTCTCAGCACCGACGGTAGCTGCTCCTCCAGGCTGTCCTTGGCGACGCTGAAGTGACCGCCGTAATGCTGGACAGCCTGGCGGTATTCCGGGGTATCATTCGAGAGGAGCACCGCGACCTTGAGGTCCGGCAACCGCGTCGCCAGGCGCTTCAGCTCCGCCAGCCTGTCGCTCGTTACCATCTCCACGTCCAGGAGGAGGAGGTCAATGTTTGAACCCGTGACCTGGGTAATCACTTCGGAGATCGTGGAGGCTTCGCCACTGACATCACAGCGGCCCAGGCGGGCTAGGACGCGGCGTACTGTCTCTCTGAAGTGGGCGTTCTTGTCCGCTACCAGCACCTGAATGCGCTGGCTGCGGGGTGGCTGCTTCATTTGGAGGCTGAGGTCTTTCATGACTATGATGCTGGCTGCATTACTACCTTGTAGGATGTAGCAGCGGTTTGTCTGTCGGGCAGACTAAGGATGGTAGGTGCGGTTTTGCCCGACGCCGCCTGGGCCCATGCTATAATCGGTCTGCCAGGGAGGATGAGCTTGGCGTTGGATACCACCTCAGAAGCCGCTGATGTCTTGGCACCCGCCCTGCGGGTGGTGGGTAACAAGCACCGCATTGAGATACTGCATGTCCTGAGCAGTGGCGCCTCTAGTGTCAGCCGCATCGCCGAAGAGATAGGGCTATCGCGGCGGGCAGTCGGCAGACACCTGACGGTTCTTCAGGACTACGGCCTGGTGAAGCCGGAGCCCGGTTCGGGCAACGGCCGGGTGTACGCTCTCGACCGAGAGAAGGCGGCGGTGTTGAACGCATCCTTCGTCTCCTTGATGGGCCGCGCGGGCGGTGTCGATAGGCACGCCCCAGCCGAACTCGCCGTTGCCCCTGAGGAGACTCTCCCCCTGGCACTGCCTCAGACCCCAGAGCTCTGCCTGCGCTGCCAGAACGCCTCTTTCGTGCAGGGGGTCATCGACGAGCTGGACCAGTCGTTGATCAGGGCGCGGCGGTACCAGGCTCGGTTGAGGCAGATGTCGTCGCAGGTACTCAACGCCCAGGAGGAGGAGCGAAAACGGATCGCGCGGGAGTTGCACGATGACACGGCGCAGGCGCTGACATCGGTGCTGGTGCGGCTCCGCCTCCTTCAGCGTTCGGCGAAGGACGATCAGTCGCGGGCGACGTTGACTGAGCTGCGGGAGCTCACGGGAGCGACGCTTGAGGGGGTGCGGAGGATGGCGATCGACCTCCGGCCTCCCATACTCGACGACCTGGGGCTGGAGGCCGCCCTTCAAGCCCACGTAGAGGACTTCTCCCATCGCTGGCCGGTCAAGGCGACGTTCACCAGCGGACGCCTGGGCCGCCTCCCTCCAGAGGTGGAGCTGGTGCTCTACCGCATCGTCCAGGAGGCGCTGTCCAACGTGGCCAAGCACGCCAGCGCGTCTCGGGTGGAGGCCCGGCTGACCCGCAGCGGGAGAACGCTGCGGATGCTGATTGAGGATGACGGATGCGGATTCGATGTGGAGGCCACCAGAGGCTCGCGTGAGACGGGTCTGGGCCTGTTCGGGATGGAGGAGAGGCTGGCCCTCATCGGTGGGAGTCTCCACGTGGAGTCCGCACCGGGAATGGGCACGCGCATATCGGCGGAGGTGCCTCTGCCACGGGGCCGCCGGCGGAGGCTGCCGTGAGCGATAAGATTCGAGTCCTCCTGGCGGATGACCACGCGGTGCTGCGCTCCGGACTGAAGGCGCTGCTGGACCTGGAGCCGGACATGGCGGTGGTGGGGGAGGCAGCCAACGGCCTGGAGGCGGTCCAACTGGCCCAGACCCTGAAGCCGGACGTCATCGTCATGGACATCTCCATGCCGGAGATGGATGGCCTAGCAGCGGCCAGAGCGGTCCAGGAGATGAACCTTCCCGGCCACATCGTCATGCTGACCGTGCACGCGGAGGAGGCCTATCTGTTTCAGACGCTTCAGGTGGGCGCCTCAGGCTACGTCCTCAAGAGCTCTGCGGACACGGAACTGATGGATGCCATCCGCGCCGCGCACCGGGGGGAGGTATTCCTCTACCCCTCGGCCGTGAAGAAGGTGCTGGGCGAGTACCTCAGAGGCGTTCAGGGCGAAGGCGGCAAGAGGGAGTACGAGGCACTCACGGGACGCGAAAAAGAGGTGCTCAAGCTCACCGCCGAAGGGTTCACCAATCAGGAGATTGCCGAAAAGCTGGTAATCAGCCCCAAGACGGTGGACACCTATCGGCAGCGCATCATGGAGAAGCTGAACCTCCATCACCGCTCAGAGCTTGTGCGCTACGCCTTGAAGACGGGGCTTCTCACCGCCAGCGAATGAACCGCGCAGTGTAGGGGAAAACCCTACGCCGAGTAGTGGCTGTGCCTGACAGACAGCCGCAGCGCTCTCCTCTAGATTAAGGTAGCAACTGCGGGGCGCTCCGGTTTCAACTTTGAGGTGGCCCGCCCAATGTTCGGAGACCCCGCAGTCACTTATTCTCGAAACGGGCATCCTGCCTCACACGTCTTCACCACGTCGTCTCTCCCTGCCCACCGCCTGTACCTGTAACGCCCTGCCCGGCGCGGCATCCTAACCTTGCGCCAGGCCGGCGGGAATTCCTCCCGCGCGTTTGCCTTTGGCGCTGAGTCTTGTGCATGGAGGGGAGAAGATGGATGCGTACGGAGTTTCAGTAGGTGTGGGGGCTGTGACCCAACTCCAGCACAGTGGCAGCAACGGCCAGGGAGCGACACAGCAGGACCCGGTCCTGAGCCAGGTTGAGCGTGCCTATGAACTGGTTCAGGACCAGGGATCGGAGCTGAGCGTCGTCGTTGCCGGCCTGGATGGCTTCCGCATGGTCAACGACTATCTGGGGCCGATAGAGGGCGATGCGGTGCTGGCCGTCTTCGCTGGCTGCGTTGGTAAGCGCCTGGAGCAGCTGAGGCATTTCGGCGGAGACCAGCTCATCGGCCTTCTGCCTGGTGTGGACGCGCCGGCCGCCGTTGACCTCGCGGAGACGATACGGGAGATGGTGAGCAGTGCTATCGTCACCGCCATGGGCAAGCTCACGGCCAGCTTCGGTGTCGCCGCCTATCCGGACTCGGCGCTGAGCGCGGAGGAGATGGTGTACGGCGCTCAGGCCGCGATGTACTGGGCCAAAGCCAAGGGCGGCAACAGGGTGGACTACTGGGGGCAGATGATAGGGGCCGGCGCCTGGGAACGGCCTGGCACCGCATCGGACCCTGTGGCCGCCTTGGCTGCTGCGCTGGAGAGAAAGACTCGGGCGGGCCCCGGCCAGATGGCGCGGTCCGCTTGGTACGCTGCCAAGGTGGCCGCGGAGATGGGAGTCGGCGTCCAGGAGCAGGAGCTAATAGAGAAGGCGGCGCTGCTTCATGATGTGGGCAAGCTGGCCGTGCCGGATGAGATACTGCAGAAGCCGGGCTCCCTCAGCCAACGGGAGAAGATGCAGGTCCAGGTTCACCCCCTGATCGGCGCGAAGATCGTGAGCCGTCTGTCCCAACTGACAGGCGCGGCCTCGATAATCGCCCATCACCACGAACACTTCGACGGCAGCGGCTACCCGGACGGGTTGGCAGGCGATGCCATACCCCTGGGCTCCCGCATCATCCTGGTCAGCGATGCGTTCGACGCGATGACCACCTACCGCTCTTACAAGAGCGTGATCTCGCTACAGGAGGCGCTTCGGGAGCTGCACCGCTGCTCCGGACAGCAGTTCGACAGGCGCGTGGTGGATGCCTTCATAGCGATCGTTAGCCGTAAGGGGCTGAACGCTATCCACTGGTCGCAGAACAGGCGATAAGCAACCGAATCTGAACCGGCCAATCACTTCCTGTTTACTGAGCCCCGTTAGCGACGACGCCCGCGCGGCATCCTAAGCTTCGCCAACACCGAACCCGACGCGGTCATCAGAGGAGGACGCGCATGATTAGCAAACGCAGAACGTATGCCTGGCTGGTACTTCCGGCGCTGCTGCTGGCGCTGGCGGCGCTGCTTCCCGCAACGGCGAGGGCGGAGGGGGAACGGCAGAACGTGCATCCCGCCGTCGATCTCCACGCGGAGCTGTTCCCCGGCGAGAGTATCCCCGTCATCGTCCAGTCGGAAGACGCTGATCTCCCCTCCTGGGTCGAGGAGCACGGCGGCACCGTCGTCCGGGAGTTCGACATCGTCGGCGGTTTCCAGGCCGAGATGCCGATTGAGGCGATAAGGACGCTGGACTTCAGCGACAGGGCGGACTGGATCTCGCTGGACGCCCCGCTCATAACCTCGCGCCGAGGCGACGATGATATAGACGCCTCCCGGCTGGCGACGGTCTACCCGTTCGCCGCCAACGCCGTCCCGGCCTGGGCAGAGGGGGTCTACGGCGATGACATCACCATCGCCGTGATCGACAGCGGCATCAACCCAGGGCCCGACTTCCGAGGCAGGATCGCCGGCTTCCGCAACTTCAACGGCGAGACGCGGTCCCGGCTGGATGAGAGCGGCCACGGCACCTGGGTGGCAGGAATCATTGCCGGCAACGACCCGCTCGGCCGCTACGTCGGCATCGCACCCGAAGCTGATCTCCTCAGCGTCAAGGTGGCGGGCAGGAACGGCTCCGCCCGCGCCGGCGACGTCATCGAGGCTCTCCAGTGGGTGGTCGCCAACAAGGACCGCTACGATATCCAAGTTGTCAATATCTCCCTGAACTCCGCTATCGCGGACAGCTACCTGCGGGACCCGCTGTCGGCGGCGGTCGAGCAGGCCTGGTTCCACGGCATCGTCGTCGTGGTCTCCGCCGGCAATCTGGGCGGAGCGCAGTTCGCGGTAGACCACGCTCCCGCCAACGACCCGTACGTCATTACCGTCGGCTCGTTCGATGACAGGGGCACGGCGGACCGCGCAGACGACGTGCTGGCCGGTTGGTCCAGCCGCGGCGTGACCGTGGACGGCTACGCCAAGCCTGATGTGACGGCGCCTGGCGTGGACCTCGTATCCACCTCCGGAGGCCCCGCGACCTTCTTGGCGCAGGAGGAGCCCGATAGTATCGTTGCACACCGCTACATGCAGTGGAGCGGCTCCTCCGCCTCCGCGGCCGTGGTCTCCGGTACCGTCGCTCTGATGCTGGATGAGGACCCTTCGCTTACCCCGGACCAGGTGAAATTCCGGCTGACGGCTACCGGAACGTTCATCGCTGGTTCCAACGCGCCCGCGGCGGACGCCTTTGAGGCTACGTTCACCACACTCGATGGCGAGGCCAACGGCGGTGCGCTGCCCAACGAGTTCATCGACCCGGAGACGGGCGAGATCATGGAGGATAGCATCCTCTGGCGCCGCATTCTCTGGCGAAGGGTCCTGGACGAGAGCATACTGTGGCGCAGGTAGGTGATCCCGTGGGGTGAGGGCCCGCGCATCACCAGTGCGAGCGGAGGAGGGCAGCGAGCCGCCGAATGGCGGCGGTAGCGAGGAGGAAGAGAGGCCGCTGCCCTTCCTCGCCGTACTTTATCTGGCGTCCGTCTACGTCGCTGCGGCAGGCGCGGGCGTCTTCGCTCTCGCGGCCGCTGGTGGGCGTCCCTCAGGGGAGCAGCTGGCTGCCTTCGCAGTATTGAGCGTCCTATCTGCGGCCGCGCAGCTATTCAAGGTCGACGCCCCCAACAAGCACTCCTACCACACCACGCCTGCCTTCCTGCTGGCGGCGGTGCTCCTGCTTGATCCCTCGCTGCTGCTGCCTCTGGGCCTTCTCATCCTGCTCCCGGAGTGGCTGCGTTACCGGTACCCCTGGCACATCCAGGCGTTCAACATCGCCACCTATCTGCTCAACATGCTCGCCGCCTGGGCCGTCTTCCACATTGCGGTTGGGCAGCCTGGTCTTATTGCGGGCTGGCAGGTGGCGCTGGCCACGGCGCTGGCGGCGGTGACGTTCGCTCTGACCAACCATGTGCTGGTGGGCCTCGTCCTCCGGCTGGCCGCCGGTATCAGCTTCCGGAACTCGCGCGTCTTCGCCTGGGACAGCCTGGAGTTGGACACCACCCTCCTGTTCCTCGGCGCTGGGATGGCCGTGTTCTGGACCATCAGCCCCCTTCTGCTCGCCCTCGGCGTGGTGCCGCTATTCCTCTTCTACCGCGCCCTCCACGTGCCCCAGCTCCAGGAGGAAGCCTACAGCGATGTCAAGACCGGACTTCTCACCGCTAGGCGCTTCAACATGCTGCTGCGAGAGGAGGTCGCTAAGGCGGAGCGCAGCGGCCGTCCCACGGCGGTGGTCATGGCCGACCTTGACCTCCTGCGAAACGTCAACAACAATCACGGCCACCTGGTGGGAGACCAGGCGCTACAGGCTGCCGCCCACGCGATCAAGCGCTGCCTGCGACCCGGCGACACCGCCGGCAGGCTGGGCGGAGAGGAGTTCGCGCTGCTGCTGCCCGAAACCGCTCCCGACGTCGCGTTCGCCCTGGCGGAGCGCATCCGCGAGGAGGTGGAGGCTGTGGTGATCCCTTTGCCCGGCGAGGAGGGGCCGCTGGGGGTGACTATCAGCCTGGGGGTGGCCACGTTCCCGGACCCATGTACGGAGCCCAAGAAGCTGCTGCACCACGCCGATATGGCGGTTTATCGCAGCAAGCTGGCCGGGCGGAACCGCACCAGCGTCGCCATCCCCAGCCTCGACGACGCCCGCTTCCCCCAGGGCAGCTATCGGGGCACCCTGGAATCCCTCGTGTTCGCCCTCGACACCCGCGGCAGCGGCCTCGACGATCGCACCCTGCGCGTCACCGCCCTAGCCCTCGCTCTCGCCGCCGACCTCGGGATCGACGAAGGCTCGCCCGAATGGAATGACCTGGAGCGGGCGAGCCTCTTACATGACATCGGTCAGTTCGCGATCCGCAGCTCCATCCTCTACAAGAAGACCTCTCTCAGCGAGGAGGAGTGGCGCGAAATGAAGAAGCACCCAGATATCGGCTGGCATATGCTGCGGCAGATAGAGACGCTGGAGGGGGCGGCGGAGATCGTGCGCGCCCACCACGAGCACTGCGACGGAAGCGGCTATCCCCGCGGCCTCCGGGGCGACCAGATCCCCCGCGGCGCCCGCATCTTCGCCGTTGCCGATGCCTTCGACGCGATCACGTCGGACCGGCCCTATCGGGACGCCAGGTCCCACATGGTGGCGGTGGAGGAGATCGTCGCCGGCAGCGGCACGCAGTTCGACCCGGAGGTGGTGGAGGCGCTCCTGCGGGTGGTCGGCTGTGACCTTCCAGACCGGGCCGGCCGCCTGGCCGGCGCTGTGCCCTAGTAGGAGTCTATGAGCTTGCGCGCACCGGCCAGGGACAGCACCTCGTTCGTGCCGTCCTCGATCATGGAGGCGCGGGCATCGCGGAAGAACTTCTCCACCGGCAGCTCCTTGGTCAGCCCGTAGCCGCCGAAAAGCTGGACGGCGTCGCTGGCCACCTCGAACGCCGCCTGAGTGCAGTACACCTTGGCGGCTATGGAGTATTGGGTGGCTGGCGGGCTTGTGGTGGCGTTGTAGACGAGTGCGGCGCGGGACAGGGCGCGGGCGCTCTCCACCTTGATGAACATGTCGAACAGCTTCTTCTGGACAAGCTGGTGCTCGGTGATCGGCTTGCCGCCCTGTATCCGCTGCTTGCAGTAGGCGAGCGCCTCCTCAAAGGCGGCCCGGGCGAGGCCGGTGAAGGTCGCTCCCATGAAGGCGTTGGCGCCGGCCAGGACGTTATCGATGATGAACGGGTAGCCGGCCGGTTCGGTCAGCATGTACGATTTGGGGATGCGGACGTCGTCGAAAAAGATCTCCCCCTGGTTGAGGGCGCGCTGCCCCAGCTTGTCCAAGGGCTTGCCCTTGGAGACGCCTGGCAGGTCCAGAGGGATGATGGCGACGCCGCCGCCGGCCATCCCCCTGGAGGAGTCGATGCCGAGGAAGGTGCAGGCGTGGGTGGCGACAGTGCCGTTGACGACCCAGGCCGACTTCTGGCCTTTGATCACCCACTCGTCGCCGTCCAGGCGCGCGATGCACTCGAACGCCGCTTTGGGGTCGCGGAAGTACTCGGTCCCAATGATGAGGGAGTCTGAACCGTGTTGGGGCTCGGTGATCGCCCAGCAGCCGATGTACTTGCCTTCGCGGTCCTCGGCGAAGGGGGTCACCACCTCCCTGATGAGGTCCGGGTTGCCGCTCATAGCGGCGAAGCCGAAGGGGAAGGAGGTAACGCCGAGGCTTATAGCGAAGTCGGCGCTGCCCCAGGCCATCTCCTCGGTGTAGATGTGGCGGGTCAGGGGCGACATTGCGGCGCCGCCCAGCGCCTCAGGAAGGGCCGCCTTGTGGTAGCCGAGCTCGTACGCCTTGCGGAAGACTTCCCAATAGACGGACCCCTCAGCGATCACTTCCTCCGGGGAGAGCTTGTCTAGTTCTATGCTAGCGGGACGCAGCACCTCGGCGGCGAACTTGTGGGTCTCCTCCTTGACGCTCTTCTGCTCGGCGGTGAGCTCCTTATTCAGGTCAGTGTAGGTAGCCATGCACACTCCTCTGTCTCGTCCGTGGTGACGTTGCAGGGGCCAGTATCGCAGATAGCTGGAGCCCTCGCAAAGCGCGGCCGCTCGATCAAGGCACGGATATGTCCCGGGGCGGTCACTTAATTCTGTACGCGACGCACCGCCCTGTCAGTCGGGCAGGCACAGTGTTTGGCTGTGGGGCCGAACCCCTCTCCACTTGGAGCCCAGTGTTGGCGGTGGCGAAAGGGGCGCGGATCCGCGGGAGGTGCGCGGGCGGCGGGCTAGGCCGCGCGGCTGAGGCTTGTGGCCGTCGCCTCCGCGAGCAGGCTGGCGATGACCCGGTAGGCGTGGGGGTTGAAGACGAGGCCGATGTGCGTGCCGCCGACCTCGTAGTTGAGCGATGGATCGGGCTCCAGGCAGTTTCGCCAGTCGATCATCCCGTCGGAGAGAGTGTAGAGGGCAGCACGACGGACGGAGGGCGGGGGAGAAGGAATGCAGTGGTCGGCAGAGCACTCGCAGTCCTGGAGGGGGATGCCGGCTCCGCGTACGTCGCTACCCGGCCGCGGGTGTCTAACGCGCCCGGTCACCAGCATAGCGGTGGCCGTTATGGCCGGGTGGGCCTCCAGGGACTGGATGGGGGCGCCCAGGGAGATGAGCTGCGTAACTATCTCCGGTCGCTGCAGGGCTACCCTGCGGGCCAGGGAGCCGCCCAGGCTGTGGCCGATGATGCGGACAGGCTCCCCCGTATGGGCGTGGACGTCGTCAACGGTCTTCTCCAGCCGCTGCGTCAGGGCATGGACGCAGTCGGCGTTGACGCCGATACCGGAGAGGTGCGGTTCGTATCCTATTCGGCGCAGCCAGAAATACATCTCCACTAGGTAGGCGTCGGTGGAGAGGAAACCGGGGACGAGCACCACCGGGCTACCGTCGCCGTGGGGCACGCCGATGCCGAGGTAGACCGGCGAGAGGCGCAGGGAGAGCCAGTCGAGCCCCCACAGCGCTTCCCGCCAGATGAAGGGGGGGCCGCCACCACCCCCGTCGGTCGGCGGGGCTTGATGGTGTGAGCGCTGTCGCCTGCGTTTGCTTACGGTGGCCATCGATGTTGTATATGCCTCGCATAAGGGATAGACGTGTCGGGTGCTGATACTGTTGCCGTTATGTTATGGCGCCACATTCGTTCTCACGCTGGAAAGACGGAGAACGGAGAGGCGAAAATGGACGCGAGGATAGGGACTTCCGCCGCGGGGCACTGGAGCGTTCCCCTAGCTCCTGTCTGCGTTGTTTCCCCGCAGTCGCGGGGAGGCCGGTCGTGTCTTGGCCCGTAACCTGTGGCGATTACGAAAAGGCGGCGGTGACGACATCGATCTGCCCGGCGACCGCCAGCCCCAGGGCACCCAGGGCGATTACGCATGCCATCGCCACGAAGGCGAGGAGCAGACTGTACTCGGCCAGCGCCTGACCCCGCTCTTCGTTGACAGGGCTCAATATTCTTAGGAAGTGCTCTACCATATCCCTACCTCCGTATGTCTAGTGGTTCCCAATCCTATAGATGCCGGAGCGGTCGTGAATCATACAGGTGCGTCGGTGAACGTTGGTGAACGTTAAGGAAAAGTCAGGGGTGGCGGCCGAACAATCGGCAGGCGGCAAGTACAGGGAGCAGCAGGGCAGCCCCCCAGGCGTACCCACCAAGAACGTCGCTGGGCCAGTGGACGCCCAGCCAGACGTTGGCCGGACCGCTGAGAGCGAGGACGGCGGCGGTCGCGGTGGCCAGCGGGGCGCGGAGCGGGGCAGGCAGCGGAAGGGAGGCAGAGATATAGATCAGGAAGCCGTACACGTAGGTTGGGCTCATTACATGCCCGGCAGGAAAGCTGGGGCTGCTGAACGACGCCCGTATCTCCACCAGGTCCGGGCTGGGGCGCGGCCTGTCCACGATCTCCTTGATGCCCGACTGGAGCAGGGGTAGGATGATGAGACCCGCTGCGAACGCCAGCGCCTCCAGCCGGTATCCACGGAGCCAGAGAAGGAGGGCCAGCGCTCCGCCGGCCGCCAGGACGACCGGGGTGGAGGTTATGGAGCGGACGGCATCGGCCAGCGTTTCGCCCGGGAAGGAGATGTCCTGCATCCAGGACGCGATCCCCCTGTCACCGGGGAGGGTACCGTCAGTGGCCGCCAGGGCGGAGAGTGTGATGGTCAGGCCCAGCAGCACAGCCCATAGCAAGGCGGTTGAGACCGTTGTCCGCTCGTCCATCACTGCTAATTATAGGTAGCGGCCTATGCTGCGGCAGGTTTATGTAGGCGTCCAGGACCCCTGCGCCTACGAGGAGTTCGTTGGGATGGCTACCTCATCACCCGCCTGATGCGGGACGAGATGCGGCTCCTCGCCTCGCTCTAGGCCAAGTGGGTAGCCCGCCGACTCAAGCGAGCGCCGTCAAGTTGGGGAGGGTGAAGCTGAAGCGGCAGCCGTTCGCGGGACCGTTCTCCACCCAGATCCGTCCCCCGTGCGCCTCCACAATCCCCTTCGCAATGGACAGCCCCAGCCCCGCCCCGCTGCCGTCGCGGTGACGTGCCGGATCGGCGCGGTAGAACGGCTCGAACAGCTGGTCCATATCCTGCGGCTGAATGCCGCCGCAGGTGTCCGTCACCGAAACGGCGACCGCCTCCTCGAGCTCGCGCAGCTCCAGGCTCACCGACCTATCGCCGGGCGTGTGGCGGATCGCGTTTTGCACCAGATTGAGGATCACCCGCTGGATCTTCAGCGGGTCGGCGAGGATAGGCGCGATGTCAGGCTGCGTCAGCCCAAAGAGGTGGATCCCCTTCCGCCGCGCCTCGTGACTCATGCTCTCGATGGCATCTGAGATGAGGTCTGCTAGGGACGTCGGCTCCAGG
The DNA here is from genome assembly GCA_022563285.1 of Chloroflexota bacterium. GTDB lineage: Bacteria > Chloroflexota > Dehalococcoidia > SM23-28-2 > RBG-16-64-32 > JADFNQ01. The sequence continues at coordinate 16,960 of JADFNQ010000003.1, forward strand.
TCCAGCCGCAAGTTTCCGGCGTCAATCAGCGAGAGCTCGAATAGGTCGTCGATGAGGCTGCCCAGCCGTTCGGCCTCGGCCTGAATGCTCTTCAGGTAGCGCGCGACAGTAGGAGGGTCGCTGACCACCCCGTCGCTTAGGGCCTCCGCCGCCGCCCGCAGCGCGGCGAGGGGGGTGCGCAGGTCATGGGACACGGATGCCACAAGAGAGCGTCGGGCCTGTTCCAGCTCCGCCTGCCGCTGGCTTGACACTTGGAGGCGCTCCGCCATGTCGTTGAACGTTGCGCCCAGACGGGCGAACTCGTCGGAGCCCTGGGCTGGCACACGGACCGAGAGGTCGCCTCCGGCCATAGCCGAGGCGCCGCGGCCTAGGTCAGATATCGAAGCCGTCAGCGACGCGGCCGTGACCAGCGCCAGCGGCAGCGCTACGGCCAACGAGAAGATGACCAGGGCGAGCAGGAGGGATAGGTCGTGGCGCGAGATGAACATGAGTTGCGCGACGACGAGGATGCA
>JADFNQ010000125.1 GCA_022563285.1 Chloroflexota bacterium
CCGGGTGGCGGCTGTGCGCGCTTCCTTGACCATCAGTCCGCGAGCTCCTTGAGCGCCTGCTCAAGCTGCTCCTTGGTGGGCGCCTTGCCGTGGAAGCCGGGGTTGTTCTCCATGAAGCTGACGCCCTTCCCTTTGGTAGTCTGGCAGATGACGGCGCTGGGCCCGCCTTTGTGACCCTTGGCCTTCTCCAGGGCTTCGATAATCTGGGTGAAGTCGTGCCCGTCCACCTCCTGGACGTTCCAGCCGAAGGCGCGCCAGCGGTCGGCCAGCGGCTGCAGGGAGAGGATGTTCACGGTGTGCCCATCGTCCTCCACCCAGCCGCCCAGGCGCTTACGGCGGCCGTCGCCGCCGTCGAAGAGGGTGTAGTCGGAGAAGCCGTCGTTCTGGATATGATTGTAGTCCACGATGGCGGTGAGGGTATCGACCTTATGGTGGGAGGCGGCCGCGGCGGCCTCCCAGGTCTGGCCCTCGTTGCAGTCGCCGTCGCTCAGCAGACAGTAGACTCGGTAGTCTCGCCCGTCCAGGCGGCCGGCCAGGGCCAGGCCCAGGCTGAAGGAAAGCCCCATCCCCAGTGCGCCCGCGGACATCTCCACACCGGGCGGCACGCCCATCACGTTGTGTCCCTGGAGACGGCTGCCCAGCCTGCGGAAGGTCATGAGCTCGTCGGTTGGGAAGTAGCCGGCCTCCGCCAGCACGGAGTACATCGCCGGGGAGGCGTGGCCCTTGCTCATGACGAAGCGGTCTCGGTCCGGCCAGGTGGGGTTCTTGGGGTCGTGCCGGAGGAGGCGAGAGTAGAGAGCGGTGAGGATGTCCGTGCAGGAGAGGGAGCCGCCCGGGTGTCCGGAGTTCGCCTCGGCGGTCATGCGGACGATGTCTCGGCGGATGCGCCGCGCCATCCCTTCCAGCTCGGAGACGCTGGTGGTTGCCAAGACGGGCCTTCCTTTCAGTGGCGCAGGACTACCGATCATTATAGGAACGGCCGGGCGTGCCACGCAACCGAGGCGCCTGCCTGCCGGCAGGCAGGCCTGCTATCATGCTTCACGTGATAATCGACTTTCATACCCACATCTTCCCGCCGCAGGTGCGCGAGAACCGCGAGGAGTACCTGCGTCGCGACGCTACATTCGAGGAGATGTACGGCAGCCCGCGGGCGAAGATCGCCACGATGGAAGAGCTGCTGCGGAGCATGGATGAGGCCGGGGTGGACGTTAGCGTGGCGCTGGGTTTCGCCTGGAGCGATCACGACGACTGCGTCCGTCACAACGATTACCTGTTGGAGGCGGCGGAGAGCAGCGGCGGGCGCATCGTGCCCTTCTGCAATGTCAACCTGCTGGCCGGCGAGGCGGCGAGGGAGGTGGAGCGCTGCGCCCGCGGCGGCGCGCGCGGGCTGGGCGAGCTGCGCCCGGACAGCCAGGGATGGTCGCTGGACGGCGAGGCGGGAGATACGCTGGCGGAGGTAGCGTTGCTTCATGGCCTGATCCTGCTGTTCCACGTGACGGAGCCGGTTGGCCATGAGTATCCGGGGAAGCGGGGGCTGAGGCTCGATTCGTTCTACCGGTTTTTGGAACGCGCCGCCGGCGTGTCGGTGGTCGGGGCGCACCTGGCGGGGGGGTTGCCCTTCTACACCTCGATGCCGAAGGCGGGCAGGGCGCTTTCGGCTATCCATGTGGACACCGCAGCCCTACGCTATCTGTATGAGCCGTCGGTGCTTTCCGGCGTGGCGTCCGCCTCTGGCGGGCTGGGGGCTGACCGGTTGTTGTTCGGCAGCGACTTCCCCCTCGTGGGGCAGTCGGCGGCGCTGAGCGATATCCGGGCCAGCGGCCTGGATGACGCCACCCTGCGATCCGTGTCGGGCGGGAACGCTGGGCGCCTGCTCCGTATCGACGCTGCCCCTTCCCGGTAATCGTGAAGGGGCATCTTCACGATCTTCCCGGCTGCGGCGATTGACAAACGCGAGACATGGCTGATACTATCAGCCGTCCACTGCCGGATGCCGGCCTCGTCCTCTGGGTGACGTCCCCCGTCCTCAACCCCAGCGAGCGCCCGCCGCGGCAGGTCCGAAGCGTCCTTTCCGGTCGCCGTCCATCAATGTTGTCCCCAAACCTCCCTTTGGGCTCGTCACAGGAAGGTCGTTGTTTGGCCTTCCTGTGACGTATCTTTAGGCCGTGGCTATAATAGGCTACGTGTGAGTTCGCCCCTTGAAGCCTGAAGACCAGCTGCTGCGACTGTTTGTGGCGGTGGACCTTCCGGAGGATGTGCGAGAGGCGCTGCACCGACTGCAGAGCGACCTCAGACAGCAAGAGCTTTCGGGCCTGCGCTGGGTGCGACCGGAGGGGGTTCACCTCACGCTGAAGTTCCTGGGGGAGACGCCCGCCGAAAGGGTGCCCGCTATCGAGGGGGCGCTGGCGACTGCGCTACTGGGAACGGAGCCCTTCCGTCTGGCGCTGGGGGAGCCCGGGACGTTCGGCGGCCGACGCGGCCCGCGCGTGGTCTGGCTGGACATCACGGGGGATGTGCAGCGTCTCCGAGGGCTTCAGGCGGCGGTGGAGCGGGCGATGGTAGGGGTGGGGTTCGCGCCGGAGGAGCGGCAGTACTCGCCGCATCTCACACTGGCGCGGGTGCCGCAGCCTCCGCGGCCCGGCACAGCGGAACGGGTTTCGCGGGCGCTGGAGGCGGTGGAACCGCCGCGGGTTGAGTTCGAGGTGAGAGAGATCGTCCTGATACGAAGCAGGTTGCAGCCCGGCGGCGCCGAATACGAACGTCTGGCCGGGTTCCCGCTGGCGTAGAATAGATAGCCGTGGAAGAGATCGCCGCACAGGAACAGCTAGAGGAAGCGTCGCAGGCCGCTGCGCGCGGGGAAGACGCGCCGCAGGTTGGTGCAGGCAGGCGCCTCAACCTCCTGCGCTACCTGCGCTATCTGCGCAACCTGCGCCCTCAGACGGGCGTGGCGCTGGTGCTGTGGCGGGTGGAGACCGCCACGGTGACGCCGCTGGCGCTGCTTCTAATCGTCACTCTAGGGCGCTGGCCGGCCGCGCTGGCCATGGGCTCCCTGATGGCTGTCTTCGCCGCGGCCTTCCTCTACCTCCTGGACGATGACCCGGTCCTGGACGATGCGCGGGCGTGGGCCGGACGCCGTCGCCTGGGGCGCGTGCTGGAGCGGCTGGCCGCGCGCGACGATCTCCAGGGGAAGGCGCACAGGGCGCTGGCGCTTATACCTGCGGTGATGGTCATGGGGCCGTTCTGGCGGGCGGTGACGTTCCACCTGTTCCGGATGCGACGGCCGTGGGCGTACCTGCTCTCCGTGGGGGGGAGCATCCCCCATTCCCTCCTGTGGACGGGGCTCGTCCTGGGCGGGATCTGGGAGGGGCTAGTCTGGCCCTGGCTAAAGGGCCTCTAGCGGGCTCCGAACTCCTGTACGCACCAGCGGTAGTCACCGCTAACGGCACAGGCCACGCCTATCTCTGTGGCCTGGCCGCTTAGCATGCTGCTGAGATGGGTGGCGCTATCTGACCATGCCTGGATGATGCTGTCCGCGGGGTCGCCGTAGTAGCCTCGGTAGAGGTTCTCGGCCAGGTAGATCCAACCCGTATAACCCGCCGCTTCCGCTCGCGAGGCCACGGTCGAGCCGTCCGGGCCATAATGAGAGAGCCAGTCGTTGGCGGCCATAGTCTTGGCGTACCCTCGAGCGGCCGTGACAAGGGCGCCGTTGACGGCCAGGGCGGGCAGGCCGTTCTGAGCGCGTAGCTGGTTGGTGAGGGTGACAAGCGCCGCCGCCAGATCGCCGCTGGTTGGGGAGGCAGGTGGAGGAGGTGGGGGCGCGGGTGTAGGCGTGGGTTCGGTGGGTGCTGGGGGAGGCGGATGCGCTGGGGTCGGCGTCGGATCCGGCGTCAGGACTGGTAGCGGGGTTGGCGCCGGGGTTGGAGTGGGTGAAGTCTGGAATGTGGGGACGGGCGTGGGTGTCGGCATCGGATCGGGCTGACGGAGTTCCGGTAGCACTCCCAGAGGACTGGCGTACACGCTGGAGGCGATAGGCTCCGGCTCGGCCGCGCTGGGGGTAACGCCGCCGAGCGATGCCAGGGCGAGCAGGCTGAGGCACCAGCCGGCCCAGCGAAGGACGTTAGCTGCGGGCATGCTAACCATTGACGAATCTTTAGATGCATACTGGTCTCCCTTTGTTGCGTCATCTGGGGGGAAACAGGAGTGGAATGGCAGCGCTACAGGGCGTAGCTAGCCGGAAGGGGCGCTCAGGTCGTCGTGCGCTGAGAGGCTACCGTGGAGCTGTTCGCTTCAGGAAGGGTAGCCCTTGGGGTGGGCCTGGTGCCAGCGCCAGGCGCTGTCGATGATAGCTTCCAGGGTTGTGACGGCGGGCAGCCAGCCCAGCTCTTGTCTCGCTCTCTGGTTGGAGGCGAGGAGCCGCGCCGGGTCGCCGGGCCGTCGCGCCTCCTCGCGGACGGCGATCGTCTTTCCGGTGACCTTGCTGGCGGTCTCGATCACCTCTCGGTTGGAGAAGCCGGTGCCGCTGCCCAGGTTGTAGACGCCCCCACAGGATTCCAGCCGCTCCAGGGCCAGGAGGTGGGCGGCGGCTAGGTCCGAGACGTGGACGTAGTCGCGGATGCAGGTGCCGTCCGGGGTAGGGTAGTCCGTGCCGTAGAGGGGGAAGGCTTCCCGCTGTCCGGCTGAGGTCTGGAGGACGATGGGGATGAGGTGCGTTTCCGGCCGGTGGTCTTCGCCGCGCAGGTCGGTGGCGCCGGCGGCGTTGAAGTAGCGGAGCGTGACGTAGCGGACGCCGCTGCTCTGTTCGTACCAGGGGAGCATCCGTTCCACCGTGAGCTTCCC
>JADFNQ010000126.1 GCA_022563285.1 Chloroflexota bacterium
CGGCAGCACCTCCGGGTGGGCGCGGGCGGAGGCGAGGATGCCTAGCGCATCCTCGACATCGATTGTATTTCGGCACTCCCGCAGCTGCAGCGGCTCGGCGATCGTCGGGCGGGGAAGCGCGAAGGGCTGCTCCGCCGCACCCTCGGTGGCCACGCCCTCCCCTACCTCGCGGAAGAAGTTGCGCCAGGGCCAGGCCGTGGCCGCCAGCCAGGCGGCGACCTGCGAGAGGACGTCCGCCGGGAGAGCGGCGGCGCTACGAAACAGGGCCAGGAAGACTTGGCGCGCCGTCTCGGCGTCCGGCAGGGCGCGGTGGTGCACCGGCATATCAATCTCGAAGTGACGGGCGAGGGCGGCGAGACCGTATTCCGCTTGACCGGGAAGAAGGAAGGTCGCAAGGTCATGCGTATCGTAAATCTCCTCACCTCGTCGAATCCCCTTGGCGTCCAGCAGCGGCGCATCGAAGCCGATGACGTTGCTGCCCACGAGCACGCAGCCGTCGATGAACTTCTCCAGGTCGGCGGCCACCGCCTCCAACGGGGGAGCGTCCCGGACGTCCGCCTGGCGGATCCCGGTGAGGACCTGCACCCGCTCCGGTATCGGCCGGTGGGGGTTGACGAAAGTGGAGAGGCGGTCCAGTACGTCTTCGCGGGTGAACTTCACGGCGCCGATCTCAGTGACGGCGTCGGACTGGGGGTCGAGACCGGTGGTCTCCAGGTCCAGGGAAACGTAGGTGCGGGCCAATCTGCCGCTATTGTAGCACCGGCAGCGTTCGCGGGCTAGAACAGATGCTCGGAATCGGCGCCCTAGTTCGGTGGCGCCAGCTGGTTGCACAGAACGGTCAGAGCGCTATCGTTCGCGCTTATCATCTCCTCCGCCAGCAGCTTCAGGACACGGATGTTCCCGGCACTCGCGTCGTCCATAGCGTCATTGCTCTCGTCCAGTTTCACTTGCAAGCGATAGTAACGCCGGTTTCCATCCGTCGCTGGCAGCAGCTTTCCTAGCTGATAGTCGACCGCGTCGCTCACACCATCAAAGACGACGCTGAGCACCGGTTGCGCCCACCCGGCAAGTCCCCAACCTTTCGCCTCATCATAGGGGAGCCTCCGCGTCAGCTCTCCGGTGCCCAGTGACACTAGCAGGAAGCTATCTGCATCGGGATGAGTGCTCCTCGCTTCAACCAGCGCGCACATGGCCGGGTTGTTGGCGAACACCCCTCCATCGATCAGCGCGCGGTAATCAGATGAGCCTTCTATCTGAAGCTTGGCCGGTTCGAAGTACGTGGGAGCCGCGGAGGTTGCCCGCGCTGCCCATCGCATCGGGCAATCACGGACCGCCTCCTCTTTCGCCTTGGTGCTCTTGAAGAAATACGGCTTGCTCCGCTCGATATCGTAGCTTGTGACGAGAACGTCAGTCAGGGCATCCTTCAAACGAGCCTCCCCAAAGTATTGACCCAGAACTTCTTCGATGCCGTGTGACGGATACTTCTCTTCGAGCAGGCCCGAAACGAGGGGGATTCTGCGCCAGAAAGGACGCCAGAAGATCCTTTCCCCCCGTTTTTCATACAGCTCGATCCCCTTCTCAGCCGTGTACTCCGGCTTGCCATCAGCACCCGCTTTGGTCAGTCCCAAGGCCAAGATGCCCCCCGTTGAGGTGCCTGCGATGAGGTGGAAAAGCTCCGAGATTCTTTTCCCGGTGCGCTTCTCGATCTCAGCCAAAACCATCGCCGGGATGATACCCCGGATACCTCCCCCATCAATAGACATCACTTTGATCGGATTCGACATATAGCCCCCTAGCGCGTAAGCTTCGCTGATCCCGATGCCGGGTCGCGACCGGCGCGTAGCCATTATCCACGCGGGGCTAAATTAGTCAACGCCGGCCTGGACCTTGCCCGTCGCTACCTGGGCCAGCCGTTTACTTCGTGGGCAGCGCCTGCTCCACGTAGGGGCGGAACTCCCCCGCGTTCAGCCCCTCGTGGGCCTGGAAGCGACGCCCGTGCAGCAGCTCCAGCATGTGCGCCTGGTCCCGCAGCTCCTCCTCGAAGGTCGTGGTGAAGTAGCCCACGCCCTGCTTGGAGTGGCAGTCGCTGGCGCCGATCCCGCGCTTCCCCAGGACACGCGCCACCCGCAGGGCAAACTGGTTCTCCTGCGGGGTGCAGCCCCCGTTCGCCACCTCCATCTCGTCCACCAGCCGGAAGACGGGCATCCGCTCGGCCGCCTCCTCCGGCGTCATATCGAACGGCTGCCGGCCGTCGCGACGGAAGTGGATCGGGTCGAAGAAATGGCGGAACGGGTGGGCCACGATCATGAAGCCGCCGGCCTCATCCACCACGCGGCGCAGCTCCGCGGCGCGGCGAATGCCCGGCACGTAGGAGTCCAGTCCGACGACGATCATGTGCCCCATGTCCGTCGACACCTCCATGCCCCGCGACACGAACAGCCCGCTCTGCTCGCGGAACTCCTCGATCTGACGCTCGTCCCAAACGCGGTCGTGCTCGGAGATGTTGACGCCGGTGAGCCCGATGCGCTGCGCCTCTTTCCTAAGCTGCTCGGGAGTGAGAGAAGAATCGGAAGCGCCGCGCACCGTGTGCACGTGCATATCGACGATGGTACCGGGCATGAATCTCAGGAAATCCTTCTTATCTTATCTTAGCCTTCGCTTACACCTCGGCCAAGCGCGCTGCGGACGGGCAACATCCGTTCCCCCAGCCGTTGCCAGATCACAGCGCCAGCTCCGCCAGGTGCGGCATCCCCCAGCCGAACATCCCCGCGAAGGCGACCGTGGTCAGGAACACCGACCGGCGCACCCGCCGCCAGGCGTAGTAGACGACGCCAAGGAAAGCGATAGACGCCAGCAGTACGGCCAGCGTGAACGGCCAGTTGGGGCTGCCCAGGCCACCCCCCGCCAGGTTCAGTCGCGCCGCCCGGTAGAGGAGGCCCAGGAGCAGGCCCGCCAGCGTCCACCAGAGAAAAGCGAGGAGTGAGACGGGGACGGCGAGCTGAATGGTGCTGATGTTCGGCGCGATCGCCTTAGCCAGGTACGGCACATCGCTGCGCGCCTCGATTATCATCACCGCGGCCACTGCCGTGAATAGCAGGGAGAAGGCGTACCCCACTACGAACCCGGAGAAGACCTCCGCCACCGGTTACTCCTCCCTCCGCAGCGCCTCCGCCGACGTCAGCGTGCGGGCCAGGAACGCCTGCCCGCCCGGCGGACGAAGCCGCTCGTACACGGCCCTCGCGGCGTCCTCGTCCGGGCCCAGCGCGAACAGGGCCGGCCCGGAGCCCGCCAGGTGGACCCGCCGCGCGCCCGCCGCAAGCAGTGCGTCCCGATAGCCGTCGAGCCTCGCGAACGCCTCGAAGGCCACGCGCTCGAAGGCGTTGTACAGACCGCCGTCGTCGACGGGACGGCCCGCGCGGATCCCCTCCACGAACGCCTCCGTGCGCGAGCCGTCCGTGAAGTCGGCCGGCGCGAGGGCCGCGTACATACGCCTCGTCTTCTCGGGCAGCTCCAACGGCGGCGCCAGCAGCACCAGCCACGTCGGACGCGCCTCCGGCAGAGGGGTCACGCGCTCGCCGCGGCCCTCGGCCAGGGCCGTGCCCCCGTACACGAAGAACGGCACATCCGACCCCAGCCCGGCCCCCATCTCCGCCAGCCTGCCGACGCTGTGGCCCAGGCCCCACAGCTCGTTAAGCCCCCGCAGCACAGCCGCCGCATCGGAGCTGCCCCCGCCCAGGCCGGCGGCCACCGGGATACGCTTCGTCACGCGGACGCGGGCGCCGCGGCCCCCTCCCTCGTTGAGCAGGGCAGCCGCCCGAAGCACGAGATCGTCGCCGGAGGCCTCGTGGGGCCCTTCCACCTCGATCTGGAACTCGCGACCGGGGCAGATCTCCAGGCTGTCGCACAGGTCCACCGTCTGCATCACCGTCCGGACCTCGTGATAGCCCGCCTGAGGCGGGCGACCCAGCACCTCCAACGTCCAGTTGATCTTGGCCGGTGCGTACAGGCGCATGGGGCTACTACGACACGCCCGCGGCTGCCTGTATATGAGCACGGTAGAGCGCGCGCCACTCCTCCAGCGTCAGCGTCTGGGCGCGCCGGGTGGGCTCCACACCCGCCTCGTCGAGCATCGCCTCGGCCGCGGAGGCGCTGCACGCCAGGCCGATCGCCAGGGCGTTCCGCAGCTGCTTGCGCGGGGCGGCGAACCCGGCCCGCACCAGCCGGAAGTACGCCTCCCGGTCGTCCACCTCCACCGCAGTGCCCTCCCGTGTCTCCAGGCGGAGGGCGGCGGAACGCACCTTCGGCGGAGGACGGAAGGCGCTGGCCGGGATCTGGAACAGGAGACGCGGCCAGGCGTGGTACTGCATCTCCACGCTGAGGTAGGACATCTGGCCGGGCACGGCGGCGATATTCCGGGCCACCTCCGCCTGCAACGTCACCAGCAGCCAGCGCGGCTGGGCGCGCGCTCTCAGGTAGTGGCGAACGATAGCCGAGCCGATAAAGTACGGCAGGTTCCCTACGACGACGTAGGGCAACCCGCCCTCGCCCCGGCCCAGCACCTCCTCCGGCGACAGCGAGAGGACGTCCGCCTCCAGGACCGATACGTTATCGCGGCCGCGGAACCGCTCTCGCAGGCTGGCGGCCAGCTCCTGGTCCACCTCCACGGCGATGAGCCGGGAGGCGCGGCGGGCGAGCAGCTCGGTGAGCAGGCCCCTGCCCGCGCCGACCTCGACCACCGTGTCCTCGGGGCTGAAATCGGCCGCCCTGACGATGCGTCGGAGCACGCGACGGTCCACCAGCCAGTGCTGGCCCAGCGCTTTCCGGCGG
>JADFNQ010000004.1 GCA_022563285.1 Chloroflexota bacterium
TTCCGGACGTGGCAGCGGTGTGCCAGCGTATGCGCGACTACTTCGGCGTGGAGACGAAGCGCACGTTCGAGCGGGGGGAGACGCGGTTCAGCTTCCTGCGCCCCGGCGACGTGATCCTGGAGCTGATCGGCCCAAGGCGGCCGCCGGCGGCGCCGCGACCCGGCCCTTCGACTCCGGCTGGCGCCGGGCTCAGGACAGGCTTCATCGCCGGGCTGGCGTTCGAAGTCGTGGGCATAGATGCGTTGGCGTCGGCGCTTAAGGCGCGGGGCCTACCGGTGGGGGAGCCGCACCCGGCGCTCCAGGGCGGACGCATCGCCAGCGTGCACGCCAGCGGCGCCTGCGGGGTGCCGGTGGCGTTCATCGACTTTTCGGACGCTGCTGGCCGCTCGTCCTGAGCCCGTTGAGGGACGAGCGCGGAGGCGATTACGCTAACGGTGAGCGCGTCGAACCATGAGCGGAGGAAGGCATGAGCTTGCTGAAACTGGCGCAAGCCTCGCCCTCGTAATACCATATGGAGGCATTACGTTTACGTTAGGAGGCGCTCCGTGAGAGAAGTGGTCATCGTAGAGGCGGTCCGCACCCCCATGGGCCGCAATCAGGGAGTCCTGTCCGGTATCCACCCCAACGACCTGGGGGCGCTGGTGCTGAACGAGGTCGTGAAGCGGGCGGGCATCGAGTCGTCGCTGGTCGAAGACGTGGTGTTCGGCTGCGTCGATGAGGTGGGCGAGCAGGGAGCGAACGTGGCCCGCAACGTCCTCCTGACCGCGGACTTCCCGTACGAGATCCCGGCCACTACGGTGGACCGGCAGTGCGGCTCTGGCCAGCAGGCGATCCACTTCGCCGCCAACCTGATCCAGGCGGAGACCTGCGACATCACCATCGGCGGCGGCGTGGAGGTGATGTCCCGGGTGCCGCTGGGCATCAACATCACCCAGGGGCCGGGCTTCCCCTTCCATCCTGAGATGTTGAAGAAGTACCCGCTCACATCCCAGGGGATCGCCGCGGAGGAGATCGCCAAGAAGTGGGGCATCGAACGCCCGGAGGCGGACGAGTTCGCCCTGGGGAGCTATGAGAAGGCGAAGCAGGCCCGCGACGAGGGCCGCTTCGACCGCGAGATCCTGCCGGTGGACGTGAAGCTGGAGGGGCTGCCGGCCACCATCAAGACGGACGAGGGCATCCGCGACACCTCGCTGGAGAAGCTGGCCTCGCTCCAGCCCTCCTTCCGGCCGGACGGAATCCATCACGCTGGCAACTCCAGCCAGATCACGGATGGCGCCGCGGTCCTGCTGCTGATGGCCGGGGAGAAGGCGGAGGAGTTGGGTGTCAAGGCGCGGGCGCGCATCGTGGCCCAGGCGGTGGTGGGCGCCGACCCGGTGCTGATGCTCACCGGGCCCATCTCGGCGACGCCCAAGCTGCTGGCCAAGGCGGGGCTCAAGCTGAGCGACATCGACCTCATCGAGATCAACGAGGCGTTCGCCTCCGTGGTGCTGGCCTGGAAGCGCGAGGTCAAGCCGGACATGTCTAAGGTTAACGTGAACGGCGGCGCCATCGCCCTGGGGCACCCGCTGGGGGCTACCGGCGCCCGCCTCATGACCACGCTCCTGCACGAGCTGGAGCGCACGGGCGGCCGCTACGGGATGCAGCTGATGTGCTGCGGCGGCGGCCTGGGCACCGCTACCATCATCGAGCGGTTGGACTAACGCCAGGCTTCAGCCTAGCGTGTAGCTGCGGGGTTTTAGGTCTGTCCTGGGAGCAAAGCTTGGCACCCTCTGGTATCGCGGCGCAGTGATATACTGCGCCGCGAAGGGGTAATAGAGACCGCCGTGACCGCAGGGCGCAGCACCGAGGTAGAAGAGGGCTCTGTAGCTGCTGACCTAAGAGAATTCTTCCTCAACCCAGAGCACTGGATCTATCGCTCGAAGGGGACACCGTCACAGATAGATCCAGATTCCGTCTACCACATATCTCAGCTTCAGGTGCTGTTCGAAGACCGTCACTTTCACCTTCTCACATACCGAGCGATTCAAGAACTTAGAGAAAGTGACTTCCTGCGCTTTGAGACAGTGAAAACCGACGTTGAGACATTCATCGTCGTGTGGAGGTCTGGCGTGCGCTATGTTCGCCGAGCGATAACGGCGCACGTGGCACTCGCGACAGAATACTCATCACAACTGATGAACAGAGCGACAGGTGAGTACGCTGAAACGCTGGCCTTGCTCGGACTGAGCCGTCTAGGCCTGGCTCTAGCTGATCGTAACACGAGGGTCTACCGTGACAGGATATGGACCGAGTCAGAGCATGACCTTGACTTCATTGTGGAAAAGGGCGGAGATGGCTACGGCGTCGAAGTCAAGAACACCTTGTCCTATATGCCAGCAGATGAGCTCGATATTAAGATCGCCATGTGTCGATATCTTGGCATCCGCCCTCTTTTCATCGTGCGGCACCGAGATAAGATACAGTGGGATAAGATGCAAGAAGCCGGAGGGTTGCTCTACATCTTCAAGTCAAAAATCTTCCCGCCTGGCCACGAGCCTCTTGTCGAGCGTATTTGGAAACAGATGCGCCTACCTGTCGCAATTTGGAGCGACTGGCACGGACAGTTTTACAACACCATAGCGGGGTTCATCAACATATAGCCCATAGACATCTATTCTTAATAGGGGTTCCTGAAATCCTATCTGAACCACCCTCATAGCCGTGAATTCTCACCCAATTCACAGCCCCGCTGCCTGGCCCTACCGCCCCTCACGCTCCATCTCCGCCACCTTGTTCAGGCGGCGGCGGTAGCGCTCCTCGCCTGAGAGGCGGGCGCCCAGGAAGGCCCTCACCAGCTCCAACGCCAGCTCAGGGCCGACGACGCGGGAGCCGAGGCAGAGCACGTTCATGTCGTCGTGCTTTACTCCCTGGCGGGCGGAGTACGTGTCGTGGCAGAGGGCGGCGCGCACCCCGCGTATCTTGTTCGCCGCGATGCTCGCGCCCACGCCGCTGCCGCACACGAGGACGCCGCGCTCCGCGCGGCCGTCCGTCAGCGCCTCGCCGATGGTGCGCGCGTAGTCCGGATAGTCGACGGATTCTTCGCTGTTGGTGCCAACGTCCAGCACTTCGTGGCCGTCTCGCTTAAGAACGGCCGCGATCTCGTCCTTCATCTCATAGCCGCGGTGGTCGGCGCCAACAACGACGCGCATCTCAGCCCTCGCCCGTCATCCTACAACCAGCCGTGCTGCCGATACCAGGCTGCGGTAAGGGCAGCCCCCTCGCTGAGGCCCACCTGCGGCTTCCAGCCCAGATCGCGGCTGATCTCTTCGTGGGAGCAGACCCAGTAGCGCTGCCGCATCTCGCGGACCTTATCACGGGTGAAGGTGACCGCCTTGCCGCGCAGGCGGCCGTAGGTCTCGCTGACGAAGGCGGCGGCGGTGAAGGCCCACACCGGAGAGTTGAGGCGCAGCGCCTTCGTGCCTAGGGCCTGTTCCACGGCGCCCAGTAGGTCGCGCCAGGTGTACACGGCGCCGTCGTCGATGGTGTAGGTGGCGGAGGGCGCTTCGTCCGCAGCGGCGGCAGCCTGCGCGACGGCGCGGGCCGCGTCCTCAACGTACACCAGGGAGATAGCGTTCGTGCCGTCGCCCAGGAGAGGGGCCAGCCGCCGGCGCGTGAGGCGGAAGAACGGCAGCAGCTCGCGGTCGCGCGGGCCGTATATGACGGGAGGGCGGATGATAGCGGCGGAGCGACCGTCGCCGGCCCAGGAGCGCACCAGCTCCTCGGCCCTGAGCTTGCTGCGCCCGTAGGCGGTGACCGGGTTAGGCGGCGCGTCGAGGGGGCGGGGGCGTCCGTCCTCGCTGGGGCCGTGAGCGGCCAGGCTGGATATATAGACGAAGCGACGCAGTTGGCTGATGGAGTCCAGGGCGGAGAGGAGGTTCGCCGTGCCCTGGGCGTTGACCGCCTGGAACTCCTGGGCGGAACGCGCCTTCACCAGCCCGGCGGCGTGCACCACGGCTTCTACGCCCTCGATGGCGGCAGAGAGAGTCTCCGGCTGTGTAACGTCCCCGAGCGCCTCTTCGCATTCGAGGCCGCGCAGGAAGCTGCGGTCGCTCGTGCGGCGGACCAGCACGCGCATGGTGTGGCCCTCGCGGGCAAGCTGCTCGGCGATGTGGGAGCCGAAGAAGCCGGTGGCGCCGGTGACCAGTATCCTCATGACGTAAGCGGTTTCTCGTAGATGCGGTAGGTCTTGTACTTGCGGCAGCCTACGTTGCGGATCATCGTGTTTATGGCGTTGTTGTCCTCCAGCGTCCAGGAGAACTCGGCCCAGCGGTATCCGCCGTCGCGGGCGGCACGGTAAACCGCGTCACAGAGCAGGTAGGCCATAGCCAGGTACTGGCGGCTGCGGTACTCCTTCTTGATGCCCATGATCATCAGGCGGCCAGTGTTGAGGCCGCGAACTTTCAGCCGCCACAGCAGCTTCGCCCAGCCGAAGGGGAAGAGGTGGCCGTTCAGGTCGTGGATCGCCTCGTTGATGTTGGGCGCTGCGAGGGCTACGCCTGCGGTCTTGCCCTCCACCTCTACTATGATAATCAGGTTCATGTCCGCTATCTGGCGTAGCTCCTCTGCGAAGTGGCGTGCTTCGGCAGGCGTGACGGGGACGAACCCCCAGTTCTCGCTCCAGGTGGAGTTGAAGACGTCCAGGAGGCTGGCGATCTCTTCGTCGAAGTGGCGGATGTCGCAGCTGCGGATGGTGATCTCCGGCCGCTGGCGGAGCTCCTCCACGGCCCGGCGGGCTTTGGGGGGGACGGTCTCCGTATCGTAGCGCCAGGCGTACAGGTCGGTCGCCTTGTGGAACCCTGCCCCCTCAATGAGGCGTCCGTAATACGGCCGAGAGTAGGCCATCATGATCATGGGGGGCATGTCGAACCCCTCTATGAGCAGCCCCACTTCCTGGTTGATAGAGAAGCTCAGGGGCCCCCGGGCCGCCTCCATCCCCTGCTCCCGAAGCCAGCTATCCGCCGCCTCAAACAGGGCGCGCGCCGCCTCTGAGTCGTCCACAGACTCGAAGAACCCGAAGAAGCCTGTGCGCTCCTCGTGGAAGCGGTTGTGTTCGTGATCCACCTGGGCGGAGATGCGCCCGATCACCTGCCCGTTGTGGCGGGCGAGGAAGAGCTGGGCGTCCGCGTGCTGGAGGAAGGGGTTTGTCTTGGGGCTGAACCGTTTGCGCTCCAGATAGAGCAGCGGGGGCACCCAGTTGGGGTCATCCCCGTATAAACGAAACGGCAGCTTAATGAAGGCGTCAAGGTCACGGCGGCCGGAGACCGGCGTCACGGTCACCGACATCGTTGGACTCCCCTAGGGTAGCAGGCCGTGCTTGCGGCCCAGCGTCTGGAACTGTTCCAGGACAAACTCGATGTTCTCGTCCGTGTGTGTAGCCATGCAACTGGTGCGCAGTACGCCCTTGCCCATGGCGACGGCGGGGAAGATGACGGGGTTGGTGTAGACGCCGCACTCCAGGAGGTCACGCCAGAAGATACCGGTCGCCACCTCGTCGCCAATAGTGACCGGTATGATCGGCGTCTGGGACTCGCCCGTGTCGAACCCCATCTCCTGCAGCCCGTTGCGCAGCATCTCCCCCTTGCGCTGCACCGCTTCCACCCGCTCCGGCTCCTCTATCAGCACCTCCAGGGCGGCCAGGGCGGCGGCGGCCGAGGCCGGAGGCAGGCTGGCGGAGAAGATCATAGATCGAGCGAAGTGCTTGATCCACTCCAGCACCGCACGGCTGCCGGCGACAAAGCCGCCGACGGAGGCGAACGACTTGGAGAAGGTGCCCACCGTGAGATCCGCCGCCCCATCCAAGCCGAAGTGGCTGGCTGTGCCGCGGCCGCCCACTCCGAGGACGCCGATGGCGTGGGCGTCATCTACGAGAAGGCGTACCTGATGGCGCTGGCAGACCTCGACTATGCCGGGCAGGTCGGCGATGTCCCCGCCCATGCTGAACACCCCGTCGATGATCACCAGGCAGGTCTTGTCCTTGTCAATCCGACGCAGGATCGTATCCAGATGACGCGCATCGTTGTGGCGGAAGCGCAGCATCTCGCCTTCCGCCAGCTGGCAGGCGTCGTAGATGCTGGCGTGGTCCGCCTTGTCCACTACGGCAACGGAGCGGCGGTTGACCAGGGAGGAGATGACGCCCAGGTTGGTCTGGTAGCCGGTGGTGAACACCAGGGCCGCGTCTGTGCCTAGGAACTCGGCGATCCTGTTCTCCAGCTTCTCGTGCAGGTGGGTGGTGCCGTTGAGCAGGCGGGAGCCGGTGAGGGAGGTGCCGTGCTCTTCCAGGGCGTCGTGGGCGGCCTGGACCACGCGGGGATGCCTGGTGAGGCCCAGGTAGTTGTTAGAGCCCAACATGACCACGTGGCGGCCATATATCTGGGCTTCGGGGCCGTCGTTGCGGTCCAGCGGCTGGAAGAACGGGTAGAGGCCGACGGCGCGGGCCTGCTCGGTGAGCTTGAACCCCTTAACCTTGGCGAAGATGTCCCGCCCGTCCTCGCCGTCGTAGCGGTCGCGCAGCAACCCCTCGATGCTGAGGCCGGCGAAGGCGGCCGCTGCGGTCTGCTGGTCTGTTTCCGATTCAGCCTGTTTGGCCATGGGTCGCCTCTAGTTTGGTAACCTGCGGCCTAATTGTCAACCCGCCAATACGAATTCTCTAAGTTGCTACCTATGGAGCGCCGCGGTCAGCACAACCGCGAGGGTGGCGCCGGTGAGGGAAGCTCCCAGGGCGCGACACATAAGGCGGGGGCGCTGACCCCGATTATAGACCGGCTGCTTGCTCTGGGGAATCGGCTGCCGGATGGGCCCGCCGCACGAAGGGTTGGGCGGATACGTCACTACGTGGTCTCTCGCCCGTGCCTAGCCGGTGATAGGCGGTTCCGCCTCACGCTCGGGCACCAGAGCCTGCGTCGCAGTGGCGGCTTCCGGTGGCGCAGCCGTCTCGTGGTACGGCCGAAGCGTCAGGAAGTACCAGAAGGCCAGGGCAAGGAACGTGGGGTAAGCGATGACCTCCAGCAGCGATGGGTTGCCGTTGTACCCCAAGAGGGCCTTCAGCCACAGGCCCACTCCGCTTCCGTCATCAACGATGTGGTTGATGCTCCAGACATGCTCGACGAAGACGGGCAGCAAGGCGGCCTCTTGGAGCTCGTGTATGCCGTGCGCCAGCAGCCCCGCCGCGAAGACGATTAGAAGGGTGCCGGTGACGTTGAAGAAAACCCGCAGGTTCACCCGATAGCCACCGCTGTAGATTCCCCAGGTCAGGCCAGCAGCGACTACTAGCCCTGCTGTTGCGCCGACAGTGGCCTCCAGGGGCTGTGCCTGGCGCGTGGCCGCGAACAGGAAGACCGACGTCTCCAGCCCTTCCCTGAGGATGGCGCTAAACGGGATCAGGGCCAGCGCAAACACCGAGCCCATCCCAACTGCAGTCGCCACGTCATGCTCAAGGCTCTTCTTGATCCCCGCTGCCTGCCGCTTCATCCATACGATCATCCAGCTCAGTACGCCCACCGCCGCCAGCATGGCGAGTCCTTCGAAAGCCTCCGCCGCCCGTCCCTCGAACTCGCCGGCGATAGTAAAGATCGCCGCTCCAATCACGAGGCTGACGGCTACGGCTACCAAGGACGCGATGAGCACTGTACGGAAGTAAGGCCGCTGGTTGGTGGACTTGAGGTAGGCAAGGATGATCGCGATTATGAGCCCGGCCTCCAGGCCTTCTCGCAGAGTTATGAGGAAACTGCCACCCAAATCTCGCCTCCTCCTAGATGCCGGGCATCGATCGTGGAGAGAATAATCCTCGCCGCGGGGCGGATCGGCATTTCCAGCCTCTTCCCAGGGTGGCTCGCCTTAACTTAGTGCGTGCTTAATAAGCACATGCTTACTCTAATCCTCTGGACAGGCATAAGTCAAGCCCCCTAGAGAACGATTTCTCAAGTTGGCAGTGGCGACTATCCCCTGTGTGGGGTAGCTAAGCGCTATCCGGCTCGCCGGGGGCTAATGGTATGGCGCCGGCGCGCGGCGCCTACATCTCAATCGCGGGCTTGTCGGCGCCGATGTACTTGGGCGGCTCCTCGTCGAACATCTGCTTGCAGCCGGGTGCACAGAAGTAGTAGGTCTCACCCTCGTACTCGCTGGTGGCGCGGGCGGTCTCCTTCTCCACGGTCATGTGGCAGACGGGGTCGATGGCGGTGGCGGGCTTCTTGCGAAAGATGTCCAGGATACCCATGCTGACCTCCTTCCGGGGCGCTTTCGATGGCATGAGCGGCGATCGCCCCTATGTTGTGATATGGCCGCAACGTTGTCAAACGGGGCGATGCGATGGCGGCTGCCGGGACGTCCTCACTGATCGCCGCGATAGCGGCCTCTAGCGGACCGGCGTCATCAGGCCCGTTGATCTAGCGTACAGCGCCTCCGCCTCCTCGGGAGGGAGCGGTAAGCCATCGCGGTAGACCACGGCCTTGGTGTGGACGGCGGGGACGCGGGGGCCGGGGGTAAGGATGCCTACCAGGTTGAGGGGGTCTACCGCGCTGACCCGCACCAGTTCGCCCCGCTTCTCCGTTCGTCGCACCCGCCTGAGCGCGTCCACGGCCTCCGGCCGCGCGTACTGCTCACCGGGGAAGGCGGCGACGAAGCGGCCGCCCCGCACCAGCCCGCGCGCCTCCAGACGCCTCAGCGCCCGCAGGATCTCCCGCCAGGGCACAGATAGGCTCTCCCGCTGCACCAAGTCGCGGAAGACAACGCCGTAGCGGGTCAGGAGCTGCTCCGCCCAGGCCTCGGCGAGCTCCTCGGCGGCCGCCGCCTCTCCGTCCGCCGAAGGCAGGAGCGACCAACGTCCGGCGGGTACGCCCACCGCCAGGGTGCGGAAGAGCCGCGCCCGCCGGGGCTGGCGGAAGTGGCGACGCCGGGCCGACCCCATGAGCGAGCGTAACGCCTGGAACCCGTCCGCGGTGACGAGGCCCCGCGCGACCAGCTCCCAGAGGCCCCGCTCCACGTCCGTAGGCAGACGGCCGCTGCCCTGGACGAGGTCGTCGGGGAAGAGGGCGCCCTGTGCGCGCAGCAGGTCCAGGACCTCGCGGCTGGCGCCCCGTGCGGGCAGCGTGGGGATGGCGCCGTTGCGGATGCCGGCCAGCAGCCAGGGGAGGTCACGTCGGCTAAGCAGGGATATGGGCGTGGCGGAGGAGGCCCCGGACTGGCGCGAACGGCCGTTGCCGGCGGCTTTGCTCAGGCTGAGCCGTGCCCAGGCCACCTCCCCCGACAGGCAAAGCTCGTCCAGCCAGGAGCCGCGGTACTCGGCGACGCGGGCCGGGAGCACCTGGCGCTCCCAGGCGGTCACAGGCAGTTCGAATCCCTGGAGCTGCGCTACCGCCTCCAGGAGGCCTCGCTTCCCCTCAAGCCGTGTCCCCGGCGCCACGTGCTGCCAGCGGAGGAGGAAGCGCAGGAGGTCCTGGGCGCTGACCGGCTCTATCTCCTGGCGCAGCCGGTCCAGGGTGTAGCGGTGGATGCGGGCCAGCAGGCGACGGTCGCAGAACTCATCGCCGTCGACGCCGGCGCGGAAGTGGCCGCGGAGGACGGAGCCTTCGCCCTCCAGCCGCGCCAGTGCCGATGCCGACTCGCTTGGGCTTACCGCCGTGCGCTGGGCCAGCTCTTCGCTGGTGACCGGGCCCAGGCACTCCATGTGGCCGCGCAGCAACGCCAGGAGCGCGCCGTCCCTATCTGCGGCAGGCGTCTCCAGGTCCGGTGGCAGATGGAGCTGAGGTGTGATGCGGGCCTCCGGGTACAGCCGCTCCACCAGGCGGAGGTTCTCCGCCGCGAACCAGAGACGCTCCCCCTCGGCGGTCTCGGCTACGGCGGCCCGACCGGCGGCGATAAGCTCGTCCAGCCAGCCCTCCCATTCGGCGGCGTCCGCGGCCCTCAGCGCTACGAGGCCCAGGAGGGCGTCGTGCACCTCCTCCGCGTCGCGCGGCTGCGGCCAGGCCTCCTGGCGCACACGCTCGATCGCCGACTCGTCCAGCACGCCGAGGTCGCGGGCGCTCTCGGGGAGGGTGCGGCGGAGGGTTATCGCGCGGGCCCGGCGCTCCTCCAGCGGCGCGTCGTCCAGGAAGGTGTACGGCTTGGAGTTCAGCATCTCGTGGGCGAAGGGGGAGGGCTCGGTGGTGTCGCGGGCGTGGAGCCTGATCTCGCCCGCCTCAATCCGTCCCAGCACCTCCTTAAGCCCCTCGATATCCATCGCCTCGTGCAGGCAGTCGTGAACCGTCTGCCGCACCAGCGGGTGATCGGGCAGCTCTACAGGCCCGGTGACGTTCTCCTGGCAGGCCGCTAAGCGGGGGAACACCGCCGCCAGCAGGTCGTCCGAGCGCATCCGCTGGATGGGTGGGGGCACCCGCTTGCCCTGACGCCGGCGGAGGACGGCCAGTGCCCGCGTAGCGTTCCAGCGCCAGCGGGTGGTGAACAGCGGCACCGCCAGCAGCGCCTGCGTGAGCGTCTCCTCCACAATCGCCGAGCGGACGAAGCCGAACAGCTCCTCCAGCGGGAAGCTGTTCTGGGGGCCTATCGAGAGGAGGATAGCGTCGTCGCTGGCCGCCGCCTGCAGCTCGAAGTCGAACGAGACGCAGAAGCGCTTGCGCAGGGCGAGGCCGAAGCCACGGTTGATGCGGCTCCCGAACGGCGCGTGCACGACGAGCTGCATGCCGCCGCTGTCGTCGAAGAAGCGCTCGAAGACAACGTCCCTGTCCGTCGGCACCAGGCCGATGGAGTCCTTCTGGGCCCGTACGTAGCTGACGATCTGTTCGGCGGCCTCCGCTGGCATGGCGCACTCGGCGGCCAGCCAGGCGATCACGTCTCCGCCGCTGCCCAGCCGTTTCTCGATCTGGCGCCTGAGCTCGGACACCTCCTGCGATAGCTCATGCGTGCGCGAGGGCGCCTCGCCCAGCCAGAAGGGGATCGAGGGGGGCGCGCCGTGGGCGTCCTCCACCCGCACCACACCCGGCGCCTCTATACGGCGGATGCGCCAGGAGGTCGTGCCCAGCAGAAAGATATCGCCGGCCATGCTCTCGGTGGCGAAGTCCTCGTCCACGGTGCCGACGAACGTGCCTTCGGGCTCGGCCAGCACGCGGTAGTCGGCCACCTCCGGGATGGCGCCGCCGCACATGATGGCGGTCATGCGCGCTCCCCGTCTGCCCCGCAGCACGCGGTTTATGCGGTCGCGGTGCAGGTGGGCGGCGGCCCGGCCCGTGCCCACGACGATCCCTTCGCTGAGCATCTCCACCACTTCATCGAAGTCGCTGCGGCTCAACTCAGCGTAGGGCCACGCCCTGCGTACGAGCGCGTACAGGTCGTCCTCGCGCCAGGGCTCGCAGGCGCACTCGGCGACGATCTGCTGGGCGAGGATGTCCAGAGGCGCTACCGGCGGGTGGATGCGGTCCAGACGGCCGGCGGCGACCGCCCGTGCCAGGGCGGCGCACTCCAGCAGCTCGTCTCGGCTCGTCGGGAACAGGCGTCCTCTAGGGGTCAGGCCCAGGGCGTGGCCGGAGCGGCCCACCCGCTGGAGGAAGGTAGTGACGCTGCGGGGAGACTCCAGCTGGCAGACCAGGTCCACCGTGCCGATGTCGATACCCAGCTCCAGGGAGGCGGTGGCCACCAGCGCCTTCATCTCGCCCGCCTTCAGCCGCTGCTCCAGGGCCAGCCGGCGCTCCTTGGAGAGGCTGCCGTGGTGGGAGGCGACGTGCTCCTCGCCGATGCGCTCGGACAGGTTGTGGGCCGCCCGCTCCGCCAGGCGGCGGGTGTTGACGAACACCAGAGTAGTGTGGTGGGCGCGGATCAGCACGGCCAGGCGGTCGTAGATCTCTCCCCACTGTTCGGCGGAGCAAACGGCTTCGAGGTTGGTTGGCGGCACCTCGATGCCGATATCGAGGTCTCGCTGGTGGCCGGCGTCTACGATCGCGCACTGCGGCGTGCCGTTGTCGCGGACGCGTTCGCTGCCGACGAGGAAGCGCGCCGTCTCCTCGATGGGGTGCTGGGTGGCGGAGAGGCCGATGCGAGACGGCCGCCGCCCGCACAGGTGGTCCAGGCGGGCCAGGGACAGCGCCAGGTGGCTGCCCCGCTTATCGCGGACCAGGGCGTGGATCTCGTCTACGATGACGGTCTTCACTCCCCGCAGCACCTCGCGGCTGCGCTCCGCGGTGAGCATGAGGTAGAGCGACTCGGGGGTGGTGATGAGGATGTGGGGCGGCCGTCGCACTATCTGCTGGCGCTGGGAGGCGGTGGTGTCGCCGGTGCGCACCACCGTGCGGATGTCCGCCGCCGCGTACCCCATCCCCCGCGCCACCTCCGCGATCTCCGCCAGCGGCTGCTCAAGGTTGCGCTGGATGTCGTTGCTCAGCGCCTTCAGGGGCGAGATGTAGACGACCTCGATCGCGTCCTCCAGCGGCCCGTCCTCCGCCTGACGGAGGAGGCGGTCTATGCTGGCGAGGAAGGCGGCGAGGGTCTTGCCGGAGCCGGTGGGGGCGGCGATCAGCGTGTCGCGGCCGGAGGCGATCTCCGGCCAGCCCAGCGCCTGCGCCTCCGTGGGCGCGTCGAACCGGCGCTGGAACCAGGCGCGGACGGCGGGATGGAACGTATCCAGGACACTCATTGCGACCTCTGGGGGCTTGCGGGGGAGGCGCTCATCCGAACGTGCGTGCTGTACTGTACCGCCCCGCGGCTGGGGTGTCAAGCATGCCACGCGGCCTCGGGCTTGCTCGCCCTGTACCGGCCGGTGCTGCGGATCAGACGCACGCCCGCTATAATGTGCTGTGAAGCACAGATTCGGCAACCGAAGGGGCGGGCATGAATTATCGCAAGCTTGGGAGTACGGACCTCCATCTCTCCGCCGTCGGCTTCGGCGTGTGGACGGTCAGCACGAGCTGGTGGGGGATCACCGACGACCAGCAGGGCATCGACCTCCTGCGCCGGGCCTACGAACTGGGCATCACCTTCTTCGACACCGCCGACACCTACGGCAACGGCAAGGGCGAGACGATACTGGCGGAGGCGCTGGGCCACGTTCGGGACAAGATCGTCATCGGCACCAAGTTCGGGTACGACTTCTATAACTACGGCCGCGAGCGTACCGGCCACAAGGAGCTGCCCCAGGACTTCTCCCCCGCCTTCGTCCGCCGCGCGCTGGAGGAGAGCCTGCGACGCCTTGGGACGGACTACATCGATATCTACCAGCTCCACAATCCTCGTGTCCCGACCGTCCAGAACGACGAGCTGTTCGACACCCTGGAGGAGCTGAAGCGGCAGGGCAAGGTGCGCCACTACGCCGCGGCGCTCGGCCCGGACATCGGCTGGGAGGAGGAGGGGATGGCCGCCATGCGCCGGCGCCGTGTGCCCAGCCTCCAGATCATCTACAGCATCCTAGAGCAGGACCCGGCCCGTGCCTTCTTCCCGGTCGCCAACGAATGCGATACCGGGCTGCTGGCGCGGGTGCCCCACGCCTCCGGCATGCTGGACGGCACCTACAAGCCGGGGATGGTCTTCGAGGCCTCTGACCACCGCAGCCACCGCAAGCAGGAGTGGCTGGAGACCAGCTTGCGAAAGGTGTCCCAGCTGGAGTTCCTCTACGGGGATGGCACCGGGCGAACAATTGGCCAGGCGGCGATACAGTTCGTGCTGGCACAGCCCACGGTGACCTCCGTGCTGCCCAACATCCTCAACGAGTCCCAGCTTCGGGAGTTCGTGGCTGCCCCAGACACGCCGCCGCTGACCGAAGACGAGCTCTCCCGCATCGCCGACCTGTACGACCGCGACTTCTACCTCGAGGAGGCCGCGGCCACCCCGAGCCAGGGCTGAGGGCGAGTTCTATGAGCAGAGCGGGCCACGAGAGAGACGCGCCCACCCGGCGTCAGGTGGTCAAGTTCACCTTCTACCGGGTTGACCCGGCCTGGCGCCGCCTGCCGCCGCAGCAGCGGGACGAGGCGAAAGATGACCTGTGCCGGAGCGTGGAGGGGTTCGGCGACCGGCTGCTGATCCGCAGCTACAGCCTCATCGGTATGCGCGGCGACGCCGACTTCCTGCTCTGGCAGGTTGGAGACCGTCTGGAAGACATCCAGGAGATGGCTACGGCCGTCCTCAGCACAGCCATGGGGTCGTACCTGTCCATCCCACACTCCTATCTGGCGATGACCCGTCGCTCCATCTACGTATCCCCCGAAGAGCCCGGCGGCGCCGCCGGCCACACCGTTCTCAGCCCCGGCGACGCGAGGTACCTGTTCGTCTACCCGTTCGTGAAGACGCGGGCCTGGTACAAGCTCTCCAAGGCCAAGCGCCAGAGGATGATGGACGAGCACATCGCTATCGGCCGCAACTACCCGTCGGTGAAGCTCAACACTACGTACTCCTACGGCCTGGACGACCAGGAGTTCGTCGTCGCCTTCGAGACGGATCAGCCCTCGGACTTCCTGGACCTGGTGATGGAGCTGCGAGAGACGGAGGCGAGCGCCTACACCCTGCGCGATACGCCTATCTTCAGTTGCATCGCCATGGGCCTGCGGGAGGCGCTGGACACACTGGGCGCCCCCGGCGACCGGGCCCGTCCGAGCATCCCCCAGGAGACGCCCAGCGGCGGCTGGACCAGCGTGGCCGCCGCGGAGGCTCTGCCGGAGGGGGCTTCCCGGACCGTGTACTTCGGCGGCGATCAGGTGGCGCTGTTCAACGTCGGCGGGCAGCTATACGCGGTGGGCAACCGCTGTTCACACGCCAACGGTCCCCTGGCGGAGGGCGCGGTGGAGGGCACCTGCGTCACCTGTCCCTGGCACGGCTCTCGCTTCGACCTCGCCAGCGGTCGGCCGCAGGGCGGCCCCGCGGTCAAGCCGGTCCCCACTTATCGCCTGAAGGTGGAGGAGGGCGAGATCTTCCTCGCCGCCGGCGAGCCCGCCGCTGCCAGGAGCGGCTGATTTAGCACAACCGCCGTTCGAGCAGCGAAGCTGTCCTCCAGTTCCTAATTCTCGCATTGCCTGATTGCCCGCTAGGGAGCTTTAGCGTATTCTAATATTGGATCCTCCGAGCATTCGCGCCGGAGAAAGGAACCGGCCCTATGACTAGCGCACAACCTACCAATACCATCGAGGATTACCTGCAGACGATCTACAGCCTCCAGACGGAGGGCGAGACGGTGATCTCCGCCCGCCTGGCCCGCTGGATGCGGGTCACGCAGGCCACCGCCGGGGCCACGGTGCACCGTATGGAGCGCGACGGCCTGGTGGAGATCGACGATAAGAAGGTGATCCGGCTGACCCGCAGGGGGCTGGCGCTGGCCGAAAACGTGGCCCGGCGCCACCGCCTCTCCGAGCGGTTTCTCGTTGACATCCTCGGCCTCGGCTGGGCGGAGGCGCACGAAGAGGCCCACCGGTTCGAGCACGGCGTTTCGCCCCGCGTGGAGGAGCGGCTCTTCGACATCCTCAACGGCCCGAAGACCTGTCCTCACGGCAGCCCCATCCCCGGCACAGGCGCCAAGCTGGACCCCAACCTGGTGCGCATGAACAGCTTGAGGGAAGGCGATACGGCCACCGTCCGTTTCATCTCCGAGGAGTTGGAGGAGGACATAGACCTAATGCGCTACCTGGAGCGGGGCAACGTCAAGCCCGGCCAGGAGATCACGGTGCGGGAGCTGGTGCCCTCCACCGGGGTGGTCGTCATCGAGACCAACGCCCAGAGCGTCTCCTTGGGCCTGGCGGTGGCGGCCAAGATACGCGTCCTGCCCTCGCGTCAGCCAGCGAAGGCCGCCGCCGGGGCGTAGGCCCCAGCGGCGCTGTAGTTCGCGCTCCCTAGCGCTTGGCCAGCTCCGGGCGGCCGGACCAGGTCCAGGCCAGGTTGGTGCGGGAGACTCCCATCAGCATGCCGTGCAGCGCCGTGGGGTGGATGAACAGCCCCTCCGGATGGGGGTCGTCCGTGCGGCCGGCGTAGCGCGCGCCGCGTGCCTCCAGCCGCGCCTGCACCGCAGCCACGTCGTCCGTCTCCACATAGCCCATGTATATGCTCTGCCCCCGTCTAGCCGCGAAGCGGCCCATCGCCAGCGAGGGCTCCGTGATCTGCGTCAGCTCGATCCTGTCGAGCTGCTGCGGCGGATTGAATAGGAGGAGCTGGCCGCTGTAGCCGTACCTCTCGCTGTGGATCGGCGAGAACCTGGATGCCTCAAGGCCGAACGTGTCGGCGTAGAACGCCGCCGCCTGCTGGTGGTCGTCGACGATGTTCGTCACCTCGTACAGCCACTTGATGACGCCCACCGGCGACCGCTCCTCCTCCGGCGAGAGGACGATGTTCATCCCCGGCGTCTGGTCTGAGGCCCCGCCTGCCGGACGGGCAGGGATGTACAGCCGCCCGTTGTCCTCACTGAAGGTAATCCCCCGCTCGGAGAGGCGGCCGCCGAGGGCGGAGAGGTCAGCGGTGGAGAAGCCGACGCCAAGGATGCCCTCGCCCCAGCGCTCCAAGTGCGCCGAGACCGGGCCCTCGCCGGCCGGCTCCAGCAGCTCGAACTCCGAGATGCCTGCCTGCACCACCGTCCGTCGCGCACCAAGGAGGCGGCTGCTGCCTTCGCCCACGCGCTCGGCGCCCAGGATATCGCGGAACGTGTCCGCGGCCGCCTCGCGGTCACCTACGGCGAGGAGCATTCGGTCGATATGCGTGAGCATGGGGCGCCTCCCACTCTTGATGTGACAACGGCGCGGCAATTCTAGCATAGGTTCGACCTTTTCAACGAGAAGCCCCCTCCCTTATCATGGGGCCAAACCGGGAAGGAGGCCGCTCCATGACCACCACTACTGATACCGTTCTGCTCGACGTCTCCGAGCACGTCGCCACCGTAACCCTCAACCGCCCCGAGAAGCTGAACGCCCTCAGCGGCGAGCTGATGGAGGCGCTGG
Source organism: Chloroflexota bacterium (assembly GCA_022563285.1). Lineage (GTDB taxonomy): Bacteria > Chloroflexota > Dehalococcoidia > SM23-28-2 > RBG-16-64-32 > JADFNQ01. The sequence goes on from JADFNQ010000004.1 coordinate 16,926, forward strand.
TCCCCGCCATTGAGGGGCTGGCGGAGGACAAGGAGGTGCGCTGTGTGGTGATCACCGGCGCCGGCCGTGGTTTCTGCTCCGGTGGGGACATCGCCGGTATGGCCTCCGGCGAGGCGCTGCCGGATGAGAGCCCTGTGGCCCGCCTTCGCCGCCGCGAGGAGGTGTCGCGCCTGCTGCACGAGATGCCCAAGCCGACGATCGCCATGATCAACGGGCCCGCCGCGGGGGCGGGGCTGAGTATCGCCCTGGCCTGTGACATCCGTATCGCCGCGGAGAGCGCCCGCATGGGCACCGCCTTCGTGCGGGTGGGCTTCTCCGGCGACTACGGCGGCACCTGGATG
>JADFNQ010000127.1 GCA_022563285.1 Chloroflexota bacterium
CCTGGCTCTGTGGACCACCGGCCTCAGCCTGTTCTTGCCCTTCCCGGTCTATCTGGTAGCCCTCGGCCTGTACCTGCTGACCCTGGTGGCCTGCTGGCGCAGCGGTGACGGCTTCTGGATAGGCGCCGGGCTGCTCCTGGTCCTGCTGGCGGGGTACATGCCTGAGGCCACCTATCAGCATCTACTGATCCTTCTGGGCGTGGCATTCCTCAGCCGCGCCGTGCAGTGGGCCAGGCCCTATCCGGCCAGGACTGAGTAGGGCGAGTCCCCAACCTCAGGCTGATAGATCGTCTCTGTTCAGTTAGCAACCCCAAAGATCCTGTTGCCGATGGCGAGGAAGGCCCTTACAATTGCTGCGGGAAGTGGCAACTCATAGTGCCCCGGTAGCTCAGTTGGATAGAGCAACGGTTTCCTAAACCGTAGGTCGTCGGTTCGAGTCCGGCCCGGGGCCCCAGACCCTGATCCGTCGACCCTCGGGGCGGCCGCGCCGGTTGATCCTGTACAATGGCCTTGAGCCATTCCAGCATCGCAAGTGGCGCTCCCGATCAGGAGTGTTGTATCGGATGGAGCGATAATCATGGTCAAGCGAGTGTCGAGCAGGAACCGGCGGAAGGGCCGCGTGCGCCCCCGCAACGTCACACGGCGGGTCAACAAGGACAAGAAGGCAACTGCCAGGATGCAGATTGTCCTAGGGCGATCGCACCCCACACCTGCGGCTCCGAGTGGAGGAAGCGCGGAATCCGGCTAGTCGCCAGCCCGAGCGCCTGGTCGGCGACGTCGTCTCCCGCACCCGCCCTCGCAGCCGTCAGCTCGTGCGTCTGGCGCCGCCGTCTGCGCTATCCCTACCCTTCCAGCCGCTTTCGCACCAGCGGCGTCACCGTGGGCATGAGGATTATCATGCTCAGAAGGAACAGCCAGACGCTGCCGCCCACCCGCGCCACCCAAGAGTAGTCGCCGGTGAGCACGGTCACGGCAAAGAAGATGCCGGTCACGATCAAGGAGACCGCGGTGTAGATCGCCGCGCTCAGCAGGCCAGCGTGCTCCGGTGTGAACCTCATTGCGCCACCTCCAACGCCGGTTCGGCCTCAGGCCTAACCGGCTCCGGCGACCCCGAAGGGGGGCCGCGCTTGACCGGCGGCACGTAGCCCCTCATGCGCAGCGTGTTCATGGTTACGGAGAGGGAGCTGGCGGCCATCAGGAGCGCCGCCAGCTGCGGGCTCACCACCTGCGCCACGAACGGGTAGAGGATGCCGGCGCCCAGAGGTATGGCCGCCAAGTTGTAGCCGAAAGCCCAGAACAGGTTCTGCCTGACCAGCCGCATGGTAGAGCGGGCCACCTGCACCGCCGCTACTACGTCCAGGATATCGTCCCGGATGAGGATGACGTGGCCCGTCTCCTTGGCGACATCAGTACCCGAACCGATGGCGATGCCGACGTTGGCCTGGGCCAGGGCGGGGGCGTCGTTGATGCCGTCGCCGACCATGGCCACAGTCTTCCCCTCAGCCTGGAGCTTACGCACCTCCGCCGCCTTGTCCTGGGGTAGCACCTCCGCCAGCACCCGGTCGATATCGAGCTGGCGGCCGATCGCCTCGGCGGTGAGGCGGTTGTCGCCGGTGATCATCACCACCTCCATGCCCATCCGCTTGAGCTCCTGCACCGCGCGGGCCGAGGTCTCCTTCAGCGTATCAGCGACGGCCACCAGGCCCAGGGGACGGCCATCCGCGGCCACGAACATCACCGTCTTACCCTCGCCCTCCAGTCTCTCCGCCTCCGCGAGCAGCCGGTCCACGGAGACTCCCCGATCCGCCATAAGCTTGCGGTTGCCCAGGAGCACGGCCACGCCGTTCAGGCTGGCCTCCACGCCGTGGCCGGGCACGGCCTGGAAGCTGTCCGCAGCCTGCACCTCTATGCCCCGCCCGGCAGCGCCGCGGACGATCGCATCGCCCAAGGGGTGTTCGGAGTTCTTCTCCGCGGCCGCCGCCAGACGCAGGACTTCATCGGACGGGCCCTCCAGGGGCACGACGTCTGTGACGGAGGGCTCGCCCTTGGTGAGCGTGCCCGTCTTGTCCATGACCACCACCTGCACCTTGGCGGTGGCCTCCATGGCGTCGGCGCCCTTGAACAGGATGCCGAACTCGGCGCCCTTGCCGGTGCCGGCCATCATGGCGCTGGGGGTGGCCAGCCCCACGGCGCAGGGGCAGGAGATGACCAGGACGGTCACGGAGATGAGCAGCGCCAGCCCGAACACCTCCAGGCCCTCCAGCGTGTAAGGCGTAAGGACGAGACGGGTATCCGGCGTGAACCAGAGGTCGAAGCCGACGAAGAACCAGAAGAGGAACACCGCCAGGGCGAGGGCGTGCACGCCCAGGATGAAGTGGCCGGCAACCTTGTCGGCCAGGGCCTGTATGGGGGCCTTGGTCGTCTGCGCCTCCTCCACCAGCTTGATGATCTGGGATAGGGCCATCTCCGCCCCCACGCGGACGGCGCGGAAGCGGAAGGCGCCGGTCTTGTTGAGGGTGCCACCGATCACCTCGTCGCCCTCGCGCTTCTCCACCGGCAGGCTCTCCCCCGTGACCATCGCCTCGTCCACGGCGGAGTAGCCCTCGACGACCATGCCGTCCACGGGGACGCTCTCGCCGGGGCGGACCAGGCAGACGTCGCCCACCTCAACCTCATCGGCCGGGATATCGATCTCCTTGCCGTCGCGGATCACCCTCGCCCGCTTGGGCTGAAGCTTCATCAGCTTGCGGATCGCTTCCGAGGTGCGACCGCGGGTGACGGCCTCCAGATAGCGGCCGAGGACGATGAATGCGGTGAGGAGGGCGGCCGCCTCGTAGAAGGTAGCCTTCTCGCCGCCGAAGCCGGCGCTGGGCCAGAAGGTGTTGATGACAGCGATCATGTAGGCGGCGCCGATGCCCGTAGCGTAGAGGAGGTTCATGTCGGTGACGCCACGGCGCAGGCCGTGCCAGGAGTTGACGAAGAACTGCCGCCCCGGGCCCACGACTATGGGGGTAGTGAGGGCGAACAGGAACAGCTTCTCGCCCATAAAGGAGGGCACGATGTCCTTGAACACCCAGAAATCGCTGAACGTCCCCAGCATGACCAGGGCGCCCAGGGGCCAGGCGAACGCCATATTCAGGAGCTGGCGCCGGATCTCGGCCTGACGCAGCTTGCGCTCGCGGTCCAGGGCGTCCTCCCCCTCGCCCTTCTCCGACACCTCGTAGCCCAGCTCGCGGACCGTCTTCTTAATGGTGGCCGGGGAGACCTGGGCTTCGGAGAACTCCACGCTGACGGAGTCCGTGGCCGAAGTGGCCTGGACGGAGATGACACCGGGGAGAGTCTTCAGGGCAGCGGTGATGTTCTCCTCGCAGTGGGAGCCCATCATCCTCAGGACAAGCAGGTTTAGGCGGGACCACGGCACCTCGTAGCCCACATCCTCGATGGCGCGCTCGATGTCGGGGAGGGTGCAGACTTCGGGGTCCAGCTTGAGGGCGGCCTTGCCCCCGGCCAGGCTAACGTTCGCCTCCCGCACGCCGGGCAGCCCCCGCAGCGCCTTCTCGATGGTGATGACGCAGGCGGCGCAGGTCATCCCCGCCACCGGGACGGTGAGCTCTTCCGTCTCCCGCTTCTCCTTCTCTTCCCTACTCATCTCGCTAGCTCACGTTGACCACGAAAACTCCCACCCCCGCGGCTGCGCCCACGCCCAGCACCATGAGCACCAGCGAGCCCAGGGCCCGCTTCGTCTGCCGGCCTCTGACCGGCACCGGCCGCACTGCACTCCCCACCACATCCAACCGCCACCAGCCGGCGGCCAGGCCCACGTGCGCCGCTAGTAGGGCCAGGAACGTGCCCGTCAGCCCCTGCTGCACTAAGTGCGCCCAATTGATGCCGCCCGCCTCGTCCTCGTGCCCCAGCAGCCCCTCCTCCAGACCGACGATGATCGTGCTGCCTACCATGACCCAGGTGGAGAGCCACAGCATGCTCAGCACCCAGGGCAGGCCGCCGCCGCCATGCCGCAGACGGTTCCAGCCGTGAGCCGCCAACAGGGAGGCCCAACCGAAGGCCAGTAAGGGCAGGGAGACCCGGTGCAGCTGGTGCACCCAGGTGCCTCCCACCAGCCCGCCCAGACCGGCGAGCACCGCTGGGAGGATTCATCACATCCTCCCCGCCAGGGCCGCCAGCACCCCCACGGCACCCAGGGCAGCCGTGGGGCGTTCCTCTACCGGCTCCAGTTCTATCTCAGTCTTGAAATGTCGGCTCATAGACCTGCGCCTGATTTACAGCGTCAGCGTTCTGTACAACACCACGCCGCCGAATAGTACGATGAGGTAGGAGCCCATGCCCCCGAGGATGCCGTTGGTCAGCCCGCTTGTGCTCTCCCGGAATGATGTCATCCCCTGCGACACCTTGCGGCGGTCTGTCCCGGCGGTGATGAGGGCGCCGAGGGCCAACGCCGGCACCAGCCGGCCCAGGCCGTAGACCCCCAGCAAGACGGCCCCGAACAGGGGGTCCCCCGCCGCCACCACCCAGCCCAGGAGGATGTAGTAGGTGGGCATAGGGCAGCCGATGCCCAGGCCGCCTCCGAAGGTGCCCCCCAGCACCAGCGCCCGCCGGTATGGCTTCTCCTGGTCGGGCAGATCGGGTCCGGTGATCCTGCCCAGAAGGCTGGGCACGTTGAAGAGCCCCAGCTCGCCCAGGGCGTAGACGACGGCCAAAATGCCCAGGGCGGAGTAGAGGCCGACGGAGAAACTCATCCTCGCCGACTCCTCGCT
>JADFNQ010000128.1 GCA_022563285.1 Chloroflexota bacterium
GTGGCGGAGCTGAGGGAAGGCAACTCCCTGGCGGACGTGGCGGCGGCGCAGGGCATAGGCGTCGACGGCTTCAAGGCGCAGCTCCTGGCGGAGGTCCAGGCCGATATCGATGCTAAAGTCGCGGACGGCACGATCACCCAGGAGCAGGCCGATCGGCTGTCCGAGGGCCTGGAGGAGCGTATCGATAACATCGTCAACGCGCAGCCCGGCGAGGGTGGTTTCGGCGGGCCAAGGCACCGCCACGGTGGATTCGGCGGACCGTGGCACGCGCCTCTGGACGAGGCTGAGGAGGCGTCTGGGGTGACAGCTTAATAGCGGGCAGCCGCAGTCCTGTAGAGCGAGGGCCGGGTTACGTGCCCGGCCCTCGTAATTACTCGGCGCTAGTCGAGGTTAGGTGGCAAGTATCGTTTAGCCCCACCAGGACGGCCCGCGGCTGGAACGGCTGAGGCTGGACGATCTCCACCGTGGTCACCGAGGCGTTGTCCAGGGTGAAGGGGATAGGCCGCTGATAACCTCGCTGGAGCACGTCCAGCAGGAACACGGCGATGGGCCCAGCGTGGGTCACTACCGCGACACTACCTTCCCCGGCGTGCCGCTCAGAGATGTCCCATAACGCTTCGCACACGCGTTTCCGGAACGGCTCTCGGCCTTCCTCACCGGGGTAGTGGGGGTAGTCGGGGCTCCCGCTTAGCAGCTGCTCGATGAGCTGAGGGCGCCGCTCCCAGATCTCCGGCCAGGTGAGGCCGGACATATCGCCGAAGTCGTACTCCTGCAACGACGCCTCGACCTCTACAGTCAGGCGCAGGCGGCCGGCGATCGCCTCCGCCGTCTCCAGCGCCCGCCCGATGGGGCTGCTGTATACGGTGACCACCCGTTCCTGGGAGAGCGCCGCTGCCAGCTCCTCCGCCTGGTGGCGGCCGCGAGCCGTAAGGGGGAAGTCCGTACGCCCCTGCAGCCGTCGCTCACGATTGCCCACAGACTCCGCGTGGCGGATCAGGAGCAGCCGCACCCTCAGACCCGCGCACGGCGGCCGCAGTTGCGGCACGTCCAGAGTTCATACTGCTTGCCGGGCCAGCCGCCAGACTCGCTCTGGAAGATCCACACGTCCGGCGCCGCCATGACCGTCTCGGCCAGCCATCGCAGGCGGTTCTTAGGGCGGCGTTCCACGTCCCAGGATCGGTTGCCGCAGCGCTTACAGGGAGGGCCGTTCTCCTCCCGGCGAACGGCCCCTTGCGGTTCAGTCTGCTCGGTGGTCACTGTCAGTCTATCAACTCCAGGAACTGGCGTAGCATGCGGGCAGTGGCCCCCCAGATGCGGTGGTTCTCATAGGTGTAAGCCGGCACCAGCACCTGCTTCCCCTTGTGCTGGCGCACTTCAAGCTCCATGTTCTGCTCGTCCATGAGGTGGGGCAGCGGCACCTGGACTACCTGCGCCACCTCATGGCTGTTGATTACGAAATCGTGCGCGGAGTTCGTCTTCAGGATGCCTACATAGGGCGTAACGCGAAAGTTGCTGATGGTGAGCATCTCGTCAAGTTGCCCGACGATCTCCACGGCTTCCGGCTCCACCCCGATCTCCTCTGCGGTTTCCCGCAGAGCGGTGGCCTCCAGACTAGCGTCGCCTTCATCGCTAGCGCCGCCGGGGAAAGATATCTGACCCTTGTGGTGCTCCACCTGGTGCGTGCGTTCCGTGAACAGCACGTGAGCTTCGCCGTCTCGGTCGTACACCAGGACCAGGATGGCGGCAGGGGTCGCATCGCCGCACTCCAGGCGCCGCGGTATGTACTCCGACAGCGCCTGCCGGGTGCGCTCCAACCAGTCGTCCGTAGGCATGGCTTAGACTGATATTACCACGAAACTCTGCCCGTGGTGGGACTAGAGGCCTGTGGCGCGGTCTCATGCGAACCCCTACGCACGGGTCAGGGTATCACCGGCTTCGTGATCGATGGCGTGTGCGAAGTGGCGCTCCGCCATCGCCGCAAACATCGCCACTCCGCGCTCATCGGAGGCGACCACCTGCGACGCGATAACCGTCATGAGAAGGCCAGACAGCGTCGCACGCCTGTAATCGGCGAGGCATTGCTTCCATTCGTAGCCGTTTACGCCCCGAACGCAGAGCGCGTCGTGATACCGTCTGAGCAAGTCAATTTCATGAGCGCGACGGTCGGACACGCGGAGGCCGTTGCCGATGAAGTATGCCGCGTCCATGATTCCCGGCCCGTGGCCCACGGTTTGCCAATCGACCGTTGTCAGCGGGTAGCCACCCTGTCTGGTGCCGAACAGCATGTTATCCAAACGGTAGTCGCCATGGGTGACACAGTACGGCGGTGTCCATGAGCGCCGCCAAACGTCCATTGAGGCACCGAACGCCTCTCCAAGCGCCAGCGCACCGGGGGTCAGTGTGGACGCAAACTGCGCCACGAAGGCCGGCCATAGCCCCTGGTACAAGCTCCGAATCATTTCGTTCGGCTCCACATCGTCGTACTGGCCCAGCCACTCGATATTCGCCAGCGTCGGGTCGCCCCAGCGAGGCGCGTGCAGGCCCGCGAGCTCATCCATCGCGAGCATCGCCTCGTCGAGGCTGCATCCATCGAGTTGATTACCTTGTACTGCGGGGCGAAGGTCCTCGAGTAGCAGCACGAAATCGCCGGTATCCAAATCGATGTCTGCGAGGTAGCAGACTGGAATGCGGATATCCACCGTCGCGGCGATCTCTTGGTAGAACCGAACTTCGCGTTCGTATAGGCGGAACGTCTTCGCTGTCGCTCGCCTCTGCGGTTCCGGCGAAGGGAACTTACCAACAGCACTCGCGGGCGCGTCGGGCGCGGGTCCGTCGTAGGTGAGCGAGAACGCGACGTTCTGCCCGATCAGCCCCCCCGTCCCGACCTGCTGGCGCTGAACCCCAGTCACGGCTGCGTCACCCAGCACACCGGCGTACTGAAGCACCTCCGTGAACCACTGGCCGTCCGCCACTTCTGGATCGGAAACCAGCCTTGGCTTTGCCCTTCCTTCAGCCATCAGTAGCTACCCACGCCGTCAACCCAGCCGTTGAATCCCGTTGGCATGCGGACCGCAGCCATAACCCGGAACTCCGTGTCGCGGTCGGTCACCGGGAGGCTGGCGTCGGGGTCACGGCGCAGCACGAAGGCGCGCGAGACTATCGAACCGCCCTCGCGCCAGTGGGCGTCAAAGGACCACGTCTCGCGGGAGGCGCCGCCGGGGATACGGGACAGGTTCTGGACGGCTATGTCCGACGCCTGCGGGAGGCGGCTCTGGAGATACTCCGCGATTTGCTCTGCCTGCAGCATATGCAAACAAAAATGGTGGGCCCGGGAGGATTCGAACCTCCAACCAACCGGTTATGAGCCGGTCGCTCTGCCCTTGAGCTACGGGCCCGCCCGCCTGAATTGTATATCCGCAGCTAGCGCCCTTCAACAGCCTTCGCTGATGGCATCGGTTGAACTCTGATTTATGTAACAACGGGTTTCCTGGTGGCGTCTGAATCTGTGAGCGCTAAGGCCGGCCCGCAACCTGGGTTGATGCGCCTTCAGTGGAGTCAGCATGACCAAGCCAAGCGATTTCAGTCCCACGCAAGCCCTAGAGGTCAAGAACAGCGACGATACCCGCGAATCGCACTGGGTGCGCTGGACCGTGCAAGTCCTAGGCGCGGGCGTCCTAGTGTTGGGCTGGCTTGCCGTGGCCCTCAACGACTTCCCAGGGACGATGTTCTTCATCGATATCGTCGTTTTCCTGGCGATGGCGCTCTACGCCATCGCCGCTGCTACCGCCTCCCGCACGGAGGCTGTCAACCAGGAGAGAAGACTGCGGCTCCGACTGCTTGTCCACAACATGGAGCTAGAGAACCTGTCCATGCGGGACGAGCTTACCGAGTTGTTTAACCGCCGCTACCTGTTCGAGCGGCTGGAGTGGGAGCTCAACACGGCAAAGGGCTTCCAGAGGCCTCTGGCCTTTATCGCTATCGAACTGAGGTCACTGGATCATATCAACCACACCTACGGATACGCCGTTGGCGACCGGCTCCTCGCCGCCTTCGGTCAGTTCCTTATGGATACGACCCGAGCCACGGATCTGCCCGCACGGTTGAGCGGCAACAAATTCGGCATCATCCTGTCGGATACGTCCAAGCGCGGCGCCTACACGATGATTGAACGCCTGACCCGCTTCTCGGCCACAACGCCGCTGGCCGAGGAGCCAGGGGTGGAGGCCGCGATCGTGGTCTCGTTCGGCGTTTCCGGCTATCCCTGGGGCAGCGACGAGGTGGACGCCATTGTCCAGCAGGCGGAGACTGATATGGCCAGCCAGTCTGGTAGCGCGGATCAGGGTCGTGGCGAGGGATCGGCGGAGGAGATCCCCGCCGTTTTTCGGGAGATCGGCGAGGGTAGCCCAAGCGATCGGACAGTCTAGCAGCGATGAGGTCTCAACACCGTCAGCTTCCCGACCCCATACGCGAGGTGCTCACGGTCAAGCGCTGGGTGCAGGTCGGCGTCTACATCGCCGTCACACTCCCTCTTCCTCTGTACTACGTCTTCCTGGGCCTCAACGCTGTACAGCTCAGCGTCTGGCTCGGTGTGGCCTTGGTCATTGCGACGGCCGCCATCGAAGGGACATTCTGGTACATGATGAAGCTCCGCAAGCAGAGCGCCTATCCCAATATCCTGGCGATGGAGCTTGGCACCGCCCAAGACCTGCAGGAAGCTTGCGAGCTCTCCACCCGCCTCGTCGCCGAGTGGTTGGAT
>JADFNQ010000129.1 GCA_022563285.1 Chloroflexota bacterium
GGTGACGGTGGAACGTCTCCTGGACGCGCTCCGGCTCCTCGCGGCGGAGGAGGCCGTTGTTGACGAAGATGCAGACGAGCTGGTCGCCGACGGCGCGGTGGACGAGGGCGGCGGTGACGGCGGAGTCCACGCCGCCGGAGAGGGCGCAGAGCACGCGGCCTTCGCCCACCTGACCCCGTATGTGCAGGATGGAGTCCGTGATGAAGTTGCCGGGGGTCCAGTCCCCCTTGCAGCCGCAGACGCGGAGCAGGAAGTTCTCGATCAGCGCCTTCCCCTGGGGCGTGTGCACGACCTCCGGGTGGAACTGGAGGCCGATGATGCCGGCGTCGTTCCCCATGACGGAGATGGGGGAGTTCTCGGAGTGGGCGAGGGAGCGGAAGCCGGGTGGCAGCTCCACCACGCGGTCGCCGTGGGACATCCAGACGGGCATGGAGGCGGGGAGACCGTCGAACATCTCGCTGGGGGAGTCGCCCTGGTAGATGACGGCGTGGCCGTACTCGCGTTCAGCGGAGGGGGCGACGCGGCCGCCGAGCTGGTGGGCGACGAGCTGCATACCGTAGCAGATGCCGAGGACGGGGAGCCGGGAGTCGAATACGTAGGTGGGGGCCAGGGGCGCCCCTTCGTCGTAGACGGAGGCGGGGCCGCCGGAGAGGATGAAACCGCGGGGGTTGAGCTGCTGGACCCGCTCCCAGGGGGCGTCGAAGGGGACTAGCTCGCAGTAGACGTGGCACTCGCGGACTCGCCGCGCGATCAGCATGCTATACTGAGAGCCAAAATCGAGGACGACGACCGTTTCCGGCTGGGCAGGGGCTGGCGGTTCGCCTTCGCGGGGCATCTCGCCCTCGCGCTCACGGGCGATCTCCAGGTAGGTGGAGACCTCCAGGTCGTCGGAGGTGGGTACGCGGTGAGTGGAGTCGGGGGTGGCTTCGGTTTCGGCCACGGGGCTGGTCGCCCTCCCTTCGGCGGGTTCAGGGCAGGCTCTATCGCCGATGGTAGCATCGTGGCTGGTGCGGGGTCAAGGGTCGAAGGTCAAGCGCGTAGATGGGTTAGCCGTTGCTGTCAAGTAGGATGGTTTAGCGCTGTGATTAGGTTCTCTCCAGGTTGGCCACGGTGAAGATACTCCGCAGCGAGGATCGAGCCAGCGTGGACGAGGCGGTGAATGTGCTGCGTCACGGCGGGCTCGTTTGCTTCCCCACAGATACCGTGTACGGGATCGGTGCCGCCGCCGGGGATGACTCGGCAATACGCAGGCTGTTCGCCGTAAAGGGGCGCTCTCCGGACAAACCGATGCCGCTTCTCCTGGCCGATGCCTCGGACGCGGCCTTGGTGGCAGAGGTCACGCCGCTGGCGAAATCGCTCGCTACCCGCTTCTGGCCGGGCGCGCTGACGATCGTGATGCGGAAGGAGGCTTCGTACCGGAGCCTGGCGCTGGCCGGTCAGGACACGGTAGCCCTGCGGGTACCGGACCACGGCTTCGTGCAAAGCATGGTGCGCGCCCTGGGTGAGCCGGTCACGGGGACGAGCGCCAACCGCGCGGGCGCGCCCGCGCCTGTCTCGGCGGCGGAAGTGGCGTTTCAGATGGGGGAGATGGTGGACCTGATCATCGATGGAGGCCGCTGCCCGGCGCGGCTGGAGTCGACGGTAATTGACATAACCCATGACACCCTGGAGATCCTGCGTGAGGGCGCGGTGAACGCGGAAGAGGTGGCGAAGGCGCTGGGGCGACCGGTGCGAGCGAGAGCATAGAGTGAGATAGGGAGGTCTGATGATGCCGCTGGTAAGGACGCTACGGAGGATGACGCTGGGGCTGCTGGTGGCCGGTGGAGCGGTCTCGGCGGGGGCGTATTACCTGCTACGGCGGCCTGTGCCCAGGGGTAGGGGAAGGCTGAAGCTGCGGGGGTTGAGGGCGGAGGCGGAGATCCTGCGCGACCGCTGGGGTATCCCGCACATCTACGCGGGGAACCTGCACGACCTGTTCTTCGCGGTGGGCTACGCCCAAGCGCAGGACCGGCTCTGGCAGATGGAGTTCCACCGCCGTGCGGCCTCAGGGACGCTGGCGGAGGTGCTGGGCGAAGAGGCGCTGGAGATCGACCGTCTGGTGCGGAGGGTCGGCTTCCGGCGGGTAGCGGAGGTCGACTGGCGGGACGCGGAGGCGACGGAGAAGGCGGTACTGGAGGCGTTCAGCGCCGGTGTCAACACCTACATCGCCGGCAGCCGTCTGCCGGTTGAGTTCGGCCTGCTCCGCTACCGGCCGCAGCCCTGGCACCCCGTGGACACGATAGCCTTCGGGCGGTTCATGTCCTGGACGTTGTCCGGGAACTGGGACACGGAGATCCTCCGCTCCTGGACGGTGGAGCGCTTTGGCGCCAAGGTTATGGAGGAGCTTGAGCCGCTATATCCCGCAGGCAAGCCTTTGGTGGTGCCGCCGGGCGCGGAAGCGAAAGGCGCCAATCCCTCACTCAGGGACGACTACAACGCCGCCGCTGAGCTGCTGGGCGCCCTGGCCGGTCGCGGCATGAGCAACAACTGGGCGGTGAACGGGAAGAAGTCCGCCACCGGCAAGCCTCTGCTGGCGAACGATCCCCATCTGCCGCTCCAGATGCCCTCCTTATGGTGGGAGTTCCACATCGATTCGCCGGAGCTGAAAGCAGCCGGGGCTGGCCTGCCCGCCACCCCCAGCGTGATCATCGGCCACAACGACCGCATCGCCTGGGGCGTGACCGCCTCTATGATCGACGGCGACGATCTGTTCGTGGAGAAGGTGAACCCGGATAACCCCTCGCAGTACGCCGGCGAGGACGGCTGGCTGGACGGAGAGGTCGTTCGAGAGGAGATCAAGGTGCGGGGCCGCAAGGAGCCGGTGGTGGAGGAGGTGCTGATCACCCGTCACGGGCCGGTGATCAGTCCGGCCATCAAGGGCGAGACGCGGACGCTGGCGTTGCGCAGCGTGACCCTGGAGCGGGGGCAGCAGGTTAAGGGGCTGCTCATGCTCATGGGAGCGCGAAACTGGGACGAGTTCCGCGAGGCGTTACGGTTGTGGCCCTCGCCCTCGCAGAACTTCGCCTACGCGGACGTGGACGGGAACATCGGCTACCAGCTGGCGGGGTTGGCGCCGGTTCGGGCCAAGGGCCACGGCGTCCTGCCCGTGCCGGGCTGGACCGGCGAGTACGAGTGGACCGGCTGGATACCGTTCGATGAGCTGCCGTCCGTCTTCAATCCGTCCACGAACTGGGTAGCCTCGGCGAACAACAAGGTCGTGGATGATGACTATCCCCACTTCCTGAGCGCCCAGTGGATCGACAGCCCCCGTCAGGAGCGCATCATCGAGATGTTGGGAGAGAAGAAGAAGCTCTCCGTCGAGGACTTCCGCCGCATGCAGGCGGACCTGCTGTCGATACCGGCGCGGGAGCTGGTGCCGCGGCTGCTGGAGCTGGAGCCCCAGGACGAGTGGTCGACGAGGGCGCTCACCTTCTTGCGGGCCTGGGACTACGTAGTGGCCCCGGACAGCGCCGCGGCCTGTGTGTTCGAGGCGTTCTACACGCACCTGGTGCGCAAGGCGCTGGAGGAGAAGATCGGCTCCTGGTCGGACTTCTACATGGGCCGCGGGATCCACCCGCTGAGGGCCAACGGCAGCTTCTTCCCCAGCGCGGCTTCCTGGCTGCTGGCGAAGATGCGTGACAAGAAGAAGTGGTTCGCCGGGAAGAGCTGGAAGGAGGCGATGGAGGAGGCGCTGTGCTCGGCGGTGGCGGAGCTGCGACAGCTCCTGGGCGACGACGTGTCGGAGTGGCAGTGGGGTCGCCTGCACCGCCAGACGTTCCGCCACCCACTGGGGCGGGCGCGGGCCCTATCGCGGCTGTTCAACCGCGGACCAGTACCGGTGGGGGGAGACTCGAACACCGTGTGGCAGGCGTCCTACGCCCCCTACCAGGGCTACGAGCTCAATGCCTGGACCGCCTCCTACCGCCAGATCATCGACCTCGGCAACTTCGATAACAGCCTGGCGGTGATCCCCTCCGGCCAGTCCGGCCACCCCGGAAGCCGTCACTACGCGGATATGATCCGACTGTGGCAGCGGGTGGAGTATCATCCCATGCTGTGGGAGCGCTCCTCGGTTGAACAGGAGGGACGAGGGAGGCTGCTGCTGGAGCCCGCAGCAGGGAGCGACGGCGCGGAGGGAGCGTAGCGACTCTAGCCCGGATGGCGCAGGCTAGAGCGGCCGTGGTGTGACGGGAGTGCGCAAGAAGACGGTACGCGACGTAGACGTTGATGGCAGACGCGTCCTGGTGCGCGTGGACTACAACGTGCCCCTGGAGCCGGACTCGGGCAAGGTGCTGGACGACACCCGAATCAAGGCCACGCTGCCCACTATCGAGTACCTGCGGGAGAGGGGCGCTAAGGTCATCCTGGCCTCGCACCTGGGGCGGCCGAAGGGGAAACGGGAGCCCTCGCTGAGCCTGTTGAATGTGGCGGAGCGGCTTTCGGAGCTGCTCGGCTCGACCGTGAAGACCACGGGCTGCTGCTGCGGGCCGGAGGTGCAGGAGGCGGCCCATTCGTTGGAGCGGGGCGAGGTGCTGCTGCTGGAGAATCTGCGCTTCCACGCGGAGGAGGAGGCGAACGACCCCGAGTACGCGAAGGCGCTGGCCAGCCTGGCGGAGGTGTACGTGAATGACGCCTTCGGGACGGCGCACCGCGCTCACGCCAGTACGGAGGGGGTCACCCGCTACCTGCCGGCGGTGGCGG
>JADFNQ010000130.1 GCA_022563285.1 Chloroflexota bacterium
GTAGAAGGAGCCGGGGCCAGCGATTGCCACCATCACTCCGGACAGGATGAAGTAGCTCTTGGGGGAGCCGAACCGAAGGGGAAGGAATCCCCCCACCAAAACCGCAAAAACACCTACAAAAGGCAGGATACCGGTGACGAAGCCCGCTTGTGTAGGGGTCATGTGCCGCACTTCCGTGTAGAAAGTGGGCAGCCACCCGCTCAAGGCCGTGTATTGGATGAGCACCCCGGCGTCGGCCGCCAGCAACAGTATGATGGCTCGGTTCTTGAGGACCCGGGATACATCCGAGAACGAAATGTTCGTATCTACTGGGTCCGGGGCCCCAGGAGCTTTGCCCAGGAAAGTCCAGGCGGCTGCTCCCAATGCTCCCACTGCCCCGAAGGCACCCAGGCTGTTCTGCCAGCCCAGGATTCCGGCCAGGGGCGCTGATGTGGATACGGAGAGGGCGATGCCCAGGCTCAGGCAGGCGGTGTCCAGGCCGTTCATTACCAGCACCTCTCTGGGCCGGAACCACTGCAAAAGCAGAGGGCCGGTTGCTGTAAACACCAGTGCGATGCCCAGGCCGAACAGCAAACGCAAGGCCAGCATGGCCGGGAAATTTGGGACTACCGCC
>JADFNQ010000131.1 GCA_022563285.1 Chloroflexota bacterium
AATGACCTCGGCCGCTTTAACTCTGGGTAGACGAGGCACTAAATATCAATCCCAATGGTCTCTATGTGCTCTTCGGGAACTGGCTCGCCGTTTGCTTCCAGGTCCCCCAAATACAGCTCGATCGCCTCTCTAACGTTTTGGATCGCCTCGTCACGAGTAGTTCCATAGGTGAAGCAGCCCGGTAAAGCCGGCACTATGGCGTTATAGTAACCCTTGAACTCCGGATCACTCTCGGGCTGAAGGATCACAGTGTACGTAGCGCGCTTCGCTGCCTTTGCCATCAGTCACCTCCTTGCCTGAGCGACATTCGTGCCCATCCACTCCCCTACCAGGCGCGCCGCCTCCTCCAGAACGCACTCCCCGGCGTCCAGCCAGCGGATACGCGGGTCGTCTGCCTTGAACCAGGCGTTCTGGTGCCGGGCCAGACGGTGCGTCTCCGTCTTGATCCGCGCCGCCGCCTCGTCAAGCGTCATCTCCCCCGCCAGGTGCGCGCAGGCCTCCTTGTAGCCGATACCGGACATCGAGGGCAGCTCCCGCGAGTAGCCCATCGCCAGCAGGCGGCGCGCCTCCTCGATCAGCCCGGCCGCGATCATCCGCTCCACCCGCTCATCGATGCGGCGGTACAGCTCGTCGCGGGGGAGCCGCAGGCCGATGAGGAGGGTCCCGAACTCCGGCGGCTCCTTCGCCTGCCAGTAAGAGATGGGCCGGCCCGTCTCCTCGTACACCTCCAGCGCCCGTATCAGACGCCTGCGGTTCCTCGGGCCGATGCGCTCGGCCGCGAGCGGGTCGATGCGCCGCACCTCCTCGAACAGCGCAGCGCCGTCACGCCCCTCCATCCGCCGCCGGAACTCCGGCTGGGGCGGCACCCTTGGCACCCGCCAGCCCTCCAGCAGCGCCCAGACGTACTGTCCCGTCCCGCCCACCAGCAGCGGTTGCCTCCCCCGCGACCACACGTCTCCGAGGGCAGCCTGGGCCAGCTCCAGCCACTGCCCCAGGCTGAACGGCTCGTCCGGGTCGACCACGTCGATCAGCTGGTGGCGGGCCCGCGACCGCTCCTCGGGAGTCGGTTTGGCGGTGCCGATATCCATGTGGCGGTAGACTTGCCGCGAATCGGCGCCGATGATCTCGGGCGGACGCCCGTCCGTCTGGATGCCCCCGAACCTTCTAGCTAGCTCCACCGCCAGCGACGTCTTCCCGGTCGCCGTCGGCCCGACGATGGCGATGAGATTCCGGGTCACCGCGCCTCCGCCTTCACGCGGGCGGTCTCCGTCACGATCCCGCTGAAGGCGTCCACCTTGAGGCTGGCGCCGCCCACCAGCGCCCCGTCGATCCCCTCCCGCGAGACGAACTCGCGGGCGTTGTCAGGGGTAACGCTGCCGCCGTAGAGGACACGCACCGTCTCCACCTTCTTCGCGCCGAATAGCGAGGAGACCTCTCGCCGGATGATGGCGATCGCCTCCTCCGCGATCTCGGCGGTGGCCGCCCGTCCGGTGCCGATCGCCCACACCGGCTCGTAGGCGACGATGAACCCGTCGGGGATGTCCGCGCCCTCGAGGCCGCTGCGGGTCTGCCTTACCAGCACCTCCTCCGTCCTTCCCGCCTCCCGCTCATCAAGCGTCTCGCCGACGCACATGATGGGGCGCAGGCCGGCGGCCAGCGCCGCCCGCACCTTCCGGCTCACCATCTCGTCCGTCTCGCCGAACTGGTGGCGACGCTCGGAGTGGCCGATGATGGCGTATTCGACTAGCTCCGCGAGCATCTGCGGGCCCACCTCGCCGGTGGCAGCCACATCGTCCTCCCAGTGCACGTCCTGCGACCCTAACCTTAGCGACGAGCCGCGCAGCGCCTCCCCTACCGCGGCCAGGTAGACGAACGGCGGGCACAGCACCTTCTCCACCCCCTCCAGGCCGTCTATCGACTCCCGCAACCCCTTCGCCAGTACGGCCGCGCTCTCCAGCCTCGTATGGCACTTCCAGTTCGCCGCAACTACCGGTACTCGCATCGACATCGTCCCCCTAGATCACCCACTATGGCGCCGCTCATGGTGAGCCTGTCGAACCATGAGCGGACCTCACATCTGCGCTCATCTGTGTTAGTCTGTGGCCGATCTTTACGCCCCGTACTTGGTTAGCCGGCCGGCGTGGGCCATCGCCAGGGGCAGCGCCTCCACCGCCGGGAACGTCCCCAGCGAGCCCTGCAGGAGGGCGGGCTCGTTGAAGGCGGTGCAGGGGTCGGCCCGCGTCCACGGCGCCCGCATCAGGAACGGCACCGGGTGCCAGGAGTGCGCCGCCAGCGCCGCCGGCGTCGAATGGTCGCCCGCTACCATCAGCACGTCCGGCCCCAGCTCAAGCAGCGATGGTATCGCCGCGTCCACCTCCTCCAGCTTCGCCACCTTACGCTCGAAGTCCCCGTCCTCGCCCGCGCTGTCCGTGTGCTTGTAGTGCAGGAAGAAGTAGTCGAAGCGGCCCCAGTTCTCCCGCACCGTGGCGATAGAGTCGTCCAGGCCAGGCCCCGCGGGCAGCGCCTCCATGCCGACAAGCTTCGCCAGGCCCCGGTACATCGGGTAGTGGGCCACCGCCGCCGGCCGCAGCTTGAACACCTCTGACATCGAGGGCCAGTCCGGCCGCCGGGCGAAACCCCGCAGGAGCAGCATGTTCGCCGGCGAGGCCTGTCCTGAGCTTGCCTGCCCTGAGCTTGCCGAACGGGTCGAAGGATCGGCCAGGATGCGTTTCGCCTCGTCCACGAACCGGGCCACCAGCCGGGCAGTCGCCTTCCCCTCCGGCGCCGTGGCCCCCGGCTCCAGCGGCTCCGCCCCCTCCCGCTGGGGGTCCGTATCCGCCACCGCCTCCGAGAGGTCATCGCCCCGTAGTACGAACACGAAGCGATGCTCCCGCACCGGCTCCACGAACAGCTCCACGCCGTCCAGCCGTATCTGGCGCAGAGCGGCGCACAGCTCGCCGCAGGTCTCGGTAGTGATGCGCCCGGCCCGTCGGTCGGTGACCACCCCCTTGCCGTCCACGGTGCAGAAGTTGCCCCGCGCCGCTACGTCCTGTGGCCGCAGATCGAAGTCGATCCCCGCGGCCTCCAGCACCCCCCGGCCTATGTTGTACTTGAAGGGGTCGTATCCGAACAGCGCCAGGTGTCCGGGGCCGCTGCCGGGTGTTACCCCCGGCGCCACCGGCACGGTGAACCCGCAGGCGCTCTCCCGCGCCAGCCGGTCCAGGTGGGGGATATCGGCGCTCTCCAGCTCCGTGCGGCCCGTCTTGAGGTGCGGCAGCCCGCCCAGGCCGTCCATCACGAACAGCAGTATCTTGGACTCGCCGTCTTGAGAGAGCTGTCGGGCGAGGTCTATATCCATCGCCAGATGATTATGCGGGATTCGGCCCTGGGATGCCAGTTGGCGGGCCCCTGCCCGCAGGTAGTGCCCCTAGCTCCGCGTGAGCCTGAAGACCGCGTTGGCGAACGTCAGCGCCAGCAGCTCGCCGTCCGGCAGCTCCCCGAAGGAGGCGATGGGCAGCCCCGTCTCCGCCAGGAGCACTGGCGGGCTGTCGTCGGCGGTGTTCACGGCCCAGATGTGGCGGCTGCAGAAGTCGCCGTAGACGTACCAACCGTCGAGCTCGGGC
>JADFNQ010000132.1 GCA_022563285.1 Chloroflexota bacterium
CGTGCCCTCGTCCCCTGCCAGCCCGTCGTGGAAGCCGCGATAGCGGTAGACCAGCCCCTCGGGCGATGTCAGCTCCCGCTCGATCGCCTCGATCGTCGAGCGCATCCGCGGGTCCGTCGCCTTCAGGAAGCCGACGAGCGGCATCATCAGCGCGCTCGCGTCCAGGTACTCGCTGCCGTAGGACTGCATGAACGCGCCGCGCTCCGCGTCGTAGCCGTTCGCGAGCACGTCCTCGCGGATCTCGCTCCGCGTCCGCCGCCAGGCGTCGATGTCGCCCGGCAGATCGAGGGCGCGCGCCGCGCGGATCGCGCGGTCCATCGCGACCCAGCACATCACCTTCGAGAAGACGTGGTGCTGGCTCGCGGCACGCGCCTCCCACAGCCCCTCGTCGGGCTCGCGCCAGTGATCGCGCACGAAATCGACGACGCGCCGCAGGAACTGCCAGTACTCCGGGTCGAGCTCCCCGCCGAACTTGCGGTAGAGGTGCGCCGAGTCCACTATCTCACCGTAGATATCCAGCTGGAACTGGGAGTACGCCGCATTGCCGATCCGCACCGGACGCGAGCTACGATACCCGTCCAGTTCCGGCAGCTCCGTTTCTGTCAGCCGCCGCTCGCCCTCTAGGCCGTACATGATCTGGAGGTCGCGGGCGCGTCCCGTTGTGCTCCACTCCAGCCAGTCCTTGAACGCCCGTGCCTCCGCCGTATAGCCGATGATGAACAGAGCGTAGAGAGCGAACGAGGCGTCCCGTATCCAGGTGTAGCGATAGTCCCAGTTTCGGGAGCCGCCGATATCTTCGGGCAGCGAGGTCGTCGCCGCCGCTACAATGGCCCCGGAGGGCGCGTAGGTCAGCGCCTTGAGGGTGAGGGCGGAGCGAAGCACCTCGTCCCGGTGCTCGCCGTCGTAGGTGCAGAGCGAGGCCCAGTTCTCCCAGAACCGTTTCGTCTCCTCCAGGCGTTGGTCGATCTTGCGGTGATCGAAGACGTCGAAATCGTGAGACGCGAACGGCCTGCTCCCAACGGGGTAGCGGGGCTGATAGGTGAGTACTGCGCTTAGCTTCTCTCCGGTCCTCAGCAGCCCCTCCGCCCGGAAGCCTCCGTCGGCCTCTTGAATCGGCGCTGAGCAGGAGAAGGAGAAGGCGTCCACACCGCCGTGAGCGAAGCCGGCGTGGTCTCCGTGAAGTACAGCATGGGGGATGATGGTCCCGTAGTCAAAGCGGGGGTGGCACTCCACCATGAAATGTACACTCCCGCTCACACACTCCATCGTCCGGGCCACCTGTCGGCGGCGGGCGCCGTCCTCCTGCGGCTCGCTTGGCCGGGGATGTGGATGCGTAGGCATGAAGTCGGTCAGCCTCGCTACCCCGGAGTCGGTTACAAACGTCGTCTCCAGTATGTTCGTGTTCGGCAGATAGCTCCGGCTTACCGATTTGACCTCTTGAGGCGCCACCTGGAAATAGCCGCCCTTCTCCCAGTCAAGGATGCGGCTGAACACCGCGGGGCTGTCAAACCGGGGAAAGCAGCACCAGTCAATCGACCCCGTCTTGGAGACGAGGGCGCAGGAGTGCATATCGCTGATGAGCCCGTAGTCCGAAATCGGCGGGTAAGCTCGGCTGTCAACCATCTCTTCTCCCGCGCCCAGCTTAACCTGTGCGGTGTCCGTGGGCCAGAGCGTCGGTCGGGGTGAAGCCGCGGGGCCGTTGGCGCCTTCCCCAGCTCTACTCTCCGTGCGAGACCACATGGGGCAAAATCCACAGTCAGGGCGGGCGCTGCCTTATTGACTCCCTGTACCCGTCTGAGCGATACTCGCGGCATCCGGCGGACTGTGGCTTATCATTGAGGAGGCACCGGTGCTTGAGCCTTCCACCCAGGAGAACCTGATCCGCGACTTCGTGCGGCAGGTGGCCAAGAAGTACGGACGCGACTACTGGCTGGCCAAGGCGCGCGAGGGCGCCTTCACCGAGGAGCTGTGGGGGGAGCTGGCCGCCGGCGGCTACCTGGGCATGATGATTCCGGAGGAGTACGGCGGCGGCGGCCTAGGCCTGACCGAGATGGCCGTGCTCCAGGAGGAGATGGGCCACCAGGGTATCCCGCTCCTGCTGCTCGTGGTGAGCAACGTCATGGACGCCCTGCTCATCGCCCGCTACGGCAGCGAGGAGATGAAGGAGCGATACCTGCCCCGCCTGGCCCGAGGGGAGACAAGGTTCTGCTTCGCCCTCACCGAGCCCACCGCCGGCTCCAACAGCTTCCGCACCGCCACCCAGGCCCGGGTGGACGGAGACTCCTACGTGCTCAACGGCCAGAAGATGTTCATCACCGGCGTCGACCAGTCCGACTATCTGCTGGTGGTGGTCCGCACTACTCCCTTCGAGGAGGTGGAGGACAAGCGGCAGGGCCTCTCTCTGCTCATCGTCGACCGCCGCGCCGAGGGCGTCTCCCTCCAGCCGCTGGATATGGGCGTACTACATCCCGAGACCCAGTTCGCCGTCTTCTTCGACGACGTGCGGGTGCCCCGGGGCGAACTGATTGGGGAGGAAGGGAAGGGCAGCAAGTATCTCTTCGACGCCCTCAACCCGGAGCGCATCAGCGCCGCCGCCGTGGCGGTGGGGCTGGGCCGGTTCGTGCTGGAGAAAGCGGTGGCCTACGCCAAGGAGCGGGTGGTGTTCGATGCCCCCATCGGCTCCCACCAGGGGTTGCAGCACCCCCTGGCCATCGCCAAGACGAACCTGGAGCTGGCGGCGCTCATGACCCGCTACGCCGCCGGCCTGTTCGACGGGGGCGATAAGGTGACCGCCGCCGCCTACGCCAACATGGCGAAGTTCGCCGCCGCCGAGGCGGCCACCGAGGCCTGCGACCTGGCCATCGAGGTGCACGGCGGCAGCGGCTTCAGCACCGATGTTGACCTGATCACCGTCTGGCCCTTGATCCGCATGTTGCGCACAGTGCCCGTATCGCGTGAAATGATCCTGAACTACATCGGCGAGCACGTCCTGGGCTTGCCCCGCTCCTACTGAAGGCGAGGTGATACGTGAGCGATAGGGTCGCCATCGTCGGCATCGGCCAGACCGCCCTGCGGGACGCCGCTGACGACCGCCTCTATCACGAGCACGACTACGAGGCCGCGCGGCTGGCCCTGGCTGACGCCGGCCTGGACCGGGGCGACGTTGACACCGTCATCTGCTCCGGCTGGGACGCCGTGGACGGCCGCACCATCTCCGACATGCACACCGCCATGTCCTCGGGTGGCTACCTGAAGGACTCCAGCCACGTGGGCGAGGACGGGATCATGGCCCTGGCCTACGCCTACATGCGTATCGCCGCCGGCCTCTTCGACGTGGCCCTGGTCACCGCCCACGGCCATGCCGAATCATCTTTCGAGACCGTCAGCAACGTCGTCTTTGATCCCCTGTTCGTGCGCCCGCTGGGACTGAGCCACCTGGTAAGCCTGGCCCTCCAGGCCAACGCCTACGTTCAACGGTACGGTGTCAGCGAGGAGCAGGCGGCCAAGGTGGCGGTCAAGAACCGCGGCAACGGCGCCGCCAACCCCCGTGCCCATCTGCGATCCCCCGTAAGCGTGGAGGAGACCTTGAGCTCGGACCCGGTCTGCTACCCCCTGCGCGAGCTTCACTGCCCGCCCCAGTCCGTGGGCGGGGTCGCGGTCATCCTCGCCTCGGAGGACGCGGCCCGCCGCATCAGCGACAATCGGGTGTGGATCAGCGGTATCGGCTGGGCCATCGATAGCTACGACCTGGGCTCCAAAGATCTCAGCCGTCTAGGCTCCCTGGCTGAGGCGGCGGCGAAGGCCTACCGCATGGCCGGCATCAGTGACCCCATGGAGGAGCTTGACCTGGCGGAGGTGCACGATATCACCGCCTTCCACGAGCTGATGGCCTACGAGGCGCTGGGCCTGGCCGCGGAGGGGGGTGCCGCCCGCCTTATCGAGGATGGCGACACGGCACCAGGCGGCCGGTTGCCCGTCAACACCTCCGGCGGCGTCCTCTCCGCCAATCCCTACGGCGCCTCGGGGCTGCTGAGGGTGGCTGAGGCCGCTCTCCAGGTGCGTGGTGAGGCGGGTGAGCAGCAGCTGGCGAGCGTGGGGAAGGCCCTGGCCCACGGCATGAGCGCCCCCAGCGGCGCCGCCGCCCGCACTGACTGCGCGGTCATTCTGGAGGGAGCCTGAGCCATGCCCAGACGGGTCGCCATCGTGGGCGTGAGCCAGACGCCGTCCTCCAGCCACCGGGTGGACGTCACCTACCCGGAGCTGGTCTACGAGGCGGTGAGCGGCGCGCTGGAGCAGGCCGGTCTCCAGGCCGACGACATCGACGCGGTCGCCTACGGCTCCATGGACCCGTTCGACGGTATCTTCGCGCCGGAGCGCTGGAACGTGGAGGCCTGCGCCGGCGCCGGCGCGGCCAACCGGCCCCTGATGAAGATCACTACCGGCGGCACCACCGGCGGCTCCACCGCCCTGGCCGGCTACTACCATGTCGCCTCCGGCCTGTTCGATGTCGTCCTGGCGGTGGCCTCCCAGCGGGTCGGGGAGAGCCTGGAGGCGCAGCTGGTCCTCAACACTGCCGTCGACCCGATCTATGAGCGCTGGCTGGGCGCGGGCGCTATCACCATCGCCGCCCTCCAGGGCGTGCGTCACTTCTGGCGCTACGGCACCACTGAGGAGGACCTGGCCCTCATCGCCGTCAA
>JADFNQ010000133.1 GCA_022563285.1 Chloroflexota bacterium
GCCACCCGGTCGCGACGGTCACCCTCGCCCTCCTCCAGCATCAGGTCCAGAAACGAGGCGACCGCCTGGCGCGGATCTGATCCAGCCAGGGAGGCGGGCAGCGCCCGCACCAGGTACCCCGACTCGTCGGGGCCGAACGGCTCGATGGCGAAGCCGTGCTCCCGCAGCAGCTCCTCCTGCTCCGCCAGCAGCGCCCGCTGCGGCGGCGGTAGCTCCAGCGCCAGCGGCTCCAGCAGCGCCTGCACCTCCGGCCTGCGCTCCAGCCGCTGCCGGCAGAACCGCTCGTAGAGGACGCGCTCGTGGGCCGCGTGCTGGTCGATGAGGTACATGCCATCGGGGCCCTCAGCGATGACGTACGTGTTGCCGAACTGGCCGATGACCCGTAGCGCGGGCAGCGCCGCCGCCGGCGTGGAACCTATTGCGGCTGGCAACGGCCCGGCCGGCGCTTGGCCCTCCCGTTGACGCTCCAGGGCTCGGGCGTGCTCCCAGAGCGGCCTCACCTGAGCCTGTAGAAGGGGCGGCGACGAGGGCTGCAGATCGAGCCCCGGCGTCGCCGTCGGTGCGGCGGTAGCCACGGCTACTGTCGCGGACTCCAACAGGGCCGCTCGCACCGCCCGCTGCACCGCTCCGAACACCGCGGACTCGTCGCGGAAGCGCACCTCCGCCTTCGTCGGGTGCACGTTGACGTCCACCTCCTCGAACGGTATCCGCAGGTGAATGACGGCGATCGGGTAGCGGCCGACCATCAGCATCCCCCGGTACGCCTCCTCCACCGCGTAGGCCAGGCGCCGGCTCTGGACCCAGCGCCCGTTGACGAACACGCTGACGTACCCGCGCCCGGCACGGCTGACCTGCGGACCCACCGTCAGC
Source organism: Chloroflexota bacterium (assembly GCA_022563285.1). Taxonomy (GTDB): domain Bacteria; phylum Chloroflexota; class Dehalococcoidia; order SM23-28-2; family RBG-16-64-32; genus JADFNQ01. The sequence goes on from JADFNQ010000133.1 coordinate 871, forward strand.
CCTGCGACGGCTACTATGCCGTCGCCCGGCTGCACGGGGAGCATCGCCGCGGCGACCTCAGCCCCGTAGACGGCGGCGATGACGTCTCGCAGATCCCCATTGCCGTCCGTTTGCAGGCTCTGCCTGCCGTCCAGGCGGAGGGAGAAGCGGACGGCGGGGTAGGCGAGGGCGTAGTGGCTGACCACGGAGGCTATCTGGTTGGCCTCCGTGGAGGGAGAGCGGAGGAACTTGCGGCGGGCGGGATGGCGGGCGAACAGGTGGCTGACGCTGACGCTAGTGCCGACCGGCGCCCCCCGCTCGCCGCGCTCCACCGCTGTGCCCTCGGCTAATCGAATGGTGGCGGCGGACTGGGCGTCCGGCGGGCGCGACACCATCTCCACCTCCGCCACGGCGGCGATGGCGGGCAGCGCCTCGCCCCGAAACCCCAGCGTCACGATGCGCAGCAGCTCGTCGTCATCCAGCTTGCTGGTGGCGTGCCGCGCGAACGCCAGCTCCAGCTCCTCGCGAACCAGGCCGCAGCCGTCGTCGCTCACGCGTATCGTTTCCAGGCCACCGCCGGTGACCTCCACCGAGATCGTGGTGGCGCCCGCGTCCAGGGCGTTCTCCACCAGCTCCTTGACCACGGAGGCGGGCCGCTCCACCACCTCGCCGGCGGCTATCTTGGCGGCGATCTCTGGCCTGAGGACGCGGATGGTCAAGTGGTGCCTGTCCTGAGCTTGTCGAAGGGCTCCTGGCGACGATTGTAGCACGCCCGTTCCGGCCGGGGAACAGCGTCCGGCTGAGGTGGCCTTTTGCCTGCCGAGCTGCCACACGGAGGGTCAGGCTCAAGCCTGACCCACCACATCACCGCCTTTCTGCACCTCACCTCGTGCGGCCGATCATCCCGTTCACCGGAGTGTCAGCTCCGCCAGGTCAGGTAGTCAAACAGAAGCGATCCTACGCCTACTATGCTGGAGCCGATGGGAACAACCACCAGCGCGGGCTCCCCCACAGCCACCAGTACGCCTATCCCGGCGATCAATGTCAATACCCCTACCATATGAAGCCCAAGGGCCACCAGCTTCATTGAACCCTCCCTCCTATCTGACCCTCGCCGTTTCGTGCGTATTGGGTGGCCGGCCCCATGGCGGCCCTACCCTCCATCATCAGCCCGTCATGGTACTCGGTGCGACTAACCCCCGCTCTGTCGCGCCCGCTCCGCCAGCGCGTACAGCCGCGTCAGCGCCTGCAGCGGCGTCAGCGAGTCGACGTCGGTCTCCGCCAGCTCCCGCAACAGGGCGCTGTTGGCGGCGAACAGCGGCAGCTGCGGCGACTCCTCGCGCCGGGCGCGGGCCGGCGACCGCTCTACACTCGAAGCCTCCAACTCCTCCAGCAGCTCCTGCGCCCGCAGGATGACCGGCCTGGGCAGGCCGGCGAGCTGCGCCACGTGCACTCCGTAGGAGCGGTCGGCGCCGCCGGGGAGGATGCGGTGCAGGAAGACGACCTCGCCCCCCTGCTCAGACACCGCCACGTTGTAGTTGCGCACACGCGGCAGCACGGACGCCAGCTCCACCAGCTCGTGGTAGTGGGTGGCGAACAGCGTCTTCGCCGCCAGCTCCGGCCGGCTGTGCAGGAACTCCACCACCGCCCGCGCGATCGCCATCCCGTCGTAGGTGCTGGTGCCACGGCCGATCTCGTCGAACAGCAGCAGCGACCGGGGCGTGGCGCTGTGCAGGATCGCCGCCGTCTCCAGCATCTCCACCATGAACGTGGAGTGCCCGGCGGCGATATCGTCCGTGGCGCCCACGCGGCTGAAGATCCGGTCCACGACGCCTATGCGGGCCTCCGCCGCCGGCACGAACGAGCCGATCTGCGCCAGCAACGCGATCAGGGCGACCTGCCGAAGGTAGGTGGATTTGCCGGCCATGTTGGGGCCGGTAAGGACGATGATCTGGGCGTCGCTGCCCGCCATGTAGGTATCGTTGGGCACGAAGCCCTCCCCCGAAAGCGAGCGCTCCACTACTGGGTGCCGCCCGTCACGGATGGCGATGGCGTCGCTGTCGTCCACGATCGGCCGGGCGTAGCGGTCGCGGACCGCCGCCTCGGCCAGGCCGCAGAGGACGTCCACCAGGGCCACGGCGGCGGCGGTATCGCGGATGCGGGCGCCGTTGGCGGCGACCTGGGAGCAGATCTGGCGGAACAGCGTCTCCTCCAGCTCCTCCTGACGCTCGCGTGCGTGGAGGATTCGGAACTCGTGGTCCTGGAGGTCCGCCGTCGTGTACCGCTCGCCGCCCACCAGCGTCTGGCGCCGCTGGTAGTCGGACGGGACCGCCTTGAGGTTCGCCTTGGACACCTCGATGTAGTACCCGAACACTTTGGTGTAGCCCACCTTCAGCGACTTGATGCCCGTACGCTCCCGCTCCCGGCGCTCCAGATCGGCCAGGTATTGACGGGCGTCGCGGGCGCTGGCCCGCAGCGCGTCCAGCTCCTCGGAGAAGCCGGGCCGGATAACGGCATCTCCGGTGGGCTCGTCCGTTATCGCCTGGGCGATAAGCTCGGCGCTGTCGCGGCAGGGGTGGAGGCCGGCCACCAGCTCCTCGTGGACTCGGCGCTTCCCGTCCGCCGAGACGAGGTCGTCGTCCAGCGCCCGCTGCAGGTCGGGCACAAGCTCCAGGCCGCGGCGCAGCGCCACCAGGTCGCGAGCCGTCGCCGACCCGGCCCCCACTCGGGCGAGGATCCGCTCCAGGTCCGGCAGCTTTGCCAGGATGCTCGACACGCGGCCGCGGCGCACGGCGGAGTCGAAGAAGAGCTGTACGCCGTCCTGCCGGCGGGCGATCTCCCCCACGTCCAGCAGCGGCTGCCCCAGCCAGCGCCGGAGCAGACGGGCGCCCATGGCGGTGCGCGTGTGATCGATCACAGCCAGGAGGGAGGACTGAGGCGCGTCCGGCCGCAGCGAGACGAACAGCTCCAGGTTGCGCCGCGTCACGGCATCCAGCCCCATGAAGCCGTCGCTGCGGTGGTAGGAGATGCGACTGACCTGGGGCAGGAGCGCCTGCTGGTTCTCCCGCAGGTAAGCGATGACGGCGCCGGCCGCCACCGCCGCCGGGGTCAGGCCGGCCAGCCCCAACCCCTCCAGCGATGGCGTCTCGAAGTGCTCCAGCAGCCGATCCACGGCGGCGATCTCATCGAAAGCGGGAGGCGGGATCGGCGTCAGGGTGGCCTTCACCCCCTCCGGCGGCGATGCCCCTTGCGGCAGCAGCAGCTCCGCCGGGGACAGCCGGTCCAGCTCGCCGGCCACGGCGTCCGCGCCCACCTGGGTGCAGGCGAACTCGCCGGTCGAGACGTCCACGTAGGCCAGACCGGTCTGGCCATCGCCCGGCGCCAGGGCGGCCAGGTAGTTGTTCGTCCCCCGCTGCAGCAGGTTGTCCTCCACCAGCGTGCCGGGCGTGACCACCCGCACCACCCGGCGGTCGACGAGCTTTCCGCCGAAGGCGGATCCGCCTCTGGCAGACTGTGCTTTGCCCGGCTCCTCCATCTGCTCGCAGATGGCGACCTTGTACCCTTTGGCGATGAGCCTGGCCAGGTACGAATCGAGGGCATGGTGGGGGATGCCCGCCAGGGGCACCCGCTGGTCCTTGCCCGCCGGCCGCGAGGTGAGGACGATGTCCAGCTCGCGGGCGATGGTCTCGGCGTCCTGGTCGAACGTCTCGTAGAAGTCGCCCAGGCGGAAGAAGAGGATCGCCTGCGGGTAGCGACGCTTGATGTCGAGGTACTGCCGCCTGAGGGGCGTGGTCACCGGCGGGGCTCCCTCCCGGGATAAGGGATGCAGGC
>JADFNQ010000134.1 GCA_022563285.1 Chloroflexota bacterium
CGACGAACGGCCCGTCGCTGAGCGCGACGTGTCGCACCTGCGCGCCCTGAGCCGCTCGCTTCGCCCCGTCGCACTCGAGGTCGCAGACCAGCAGCTCCTCCTCGAACATCGCCGCCTGGGCCACCAGCCCGCCCTCGGGGCTCAGCACCATGGAGCCGCCATCGAACACCAGCTCGTCCTGGCCGCCGACCTGATTCGTGTAGCAGACGAAGACGTCGTAGTCGCGGGCGCGGGTGGCCAGCATCTCCTGGCGGAAGGCGCGCTTGCCCGCGTGGAAGGGGGAGCCGTTGATATTGACGACGACCTGCGCCCCCGCCAGCGCCTGCGTACACGTGGGGTCGCCCGGGTACCAGATGTCCTCGCACACGTTCACGCCTACGTCCACTCCGGCTACCGTATACACCGGGAACCCCTCGCCCGGCCGGAAGTAGCGCATCTCGTCGAACACGCCGTAGTTGGGGAGCCTCTGCTTGCGATAGACGTCGGCCAGCCGGCCGTCGTGCACCAGCGCCGCCGCGTTGTAGATGCCGTCGCCGTCGCTGTCCACGAAGCCGACCACGGCTGTGATGCCGCGGCAGCCCTTGACCACCGCCTCCAACGCCTCCCGGCTGTCCTTCACGAACGAGGGTCGCAGCAGCATGTCCTCCGGGGGGTAGCCCGTGACCGTGAGCTCCGGGAAGGACACGATGTCCACTCCCAGCTCGCGGGCGCGGTCCACGTTCTCCAGCACCTTGGCGGCGTTGCCGTCAAGGTCGCCCACCGTGGTGTTGATCTGGGCCAGGCCGACGCGAAGAGTGCGCATGAGATTCGACTTAGTGTACGTCTTACACTAAAACGCTACCGCCGCCCCCGCGGCGCGTCAATCCGGGGCCATTATCCGTCGGCCCAATACGCGCGGTCAACGCGCCTCCCATTTCCCCTTGCCCTTTTCCCCTCGTATCATAGCTGTAGCGGATATGAGCACCCAGACCGCCGCCCCACCCGCAACAGACCTCGCCGTCCAAGTCCAGGGCCTCTCCTTCGCTTATGCGGAGCGCCAGGCCCTGGACGGCCTGGCCCTGCAGGTGCCGTCCGGCGCCGTGTTCGGCCTGCTGGGCCCCAACGGCTCCGGCAAGTCCACCCTCCTCTCCCTCCTCGCCGGCCTGCAGGAGCCCTCCGCCGGCGACCTGCGCGTCCTCGGCCAGCCCCCCTCGGCGGCCCTCCGCGCCCGCATCGGCATCCTCTTCCAGGAGACCAGCCTGGACCCCCTCATGACGCCCCGCGAGACGCTGTGGCTGCACGGACGCCTGTACAGCCTGGGCGGGCACGCCCTCCGGGACCGCATAGACCGTCTGCTGGAGGGCGTGGGGCTGTCGGAGCGGGCCGATTCCCTCGTTTCCACTCTCTCCGGGGGGATGAAGCGACGGCTGGAGCTGGCCCGCGTCCTCCTGCCCGCGCCGCAGCTGATCCTCCTGGACGAGCCCACCACCGGCCTCGACCCCGACGCCGAGGCGGCCCTCTGGGCCCACCTCCGACAGGCGAACCGCGACGGCGCCACGATCATCCTCGCCACCAACAAGGTCCACGAGGCCGACGAGCACTGCAATCTGGTCGCCTTCATTCACCACGGCCGCCTGGCCGCCCAGGGCGCGCCCGCCGAACTCAAGGCCGCGCTGAAGCGGGACGCCGTCTGGGTGGAGTGGCCGGAGTTCCCGCCCGCCCGCGCGGACGAGATCGCCGCCTGGGAGGGGGTGGGAAAGCTCACCTGGGCCCACCCCACCCTGCACGCCACCGTGGACGCCGCCTCCGCCTTCGTCCCCCGCCTCTTCCAGACCGCCGGCGACGGCATCCGTGCCGTCCGCATTCGCGAGTCAACCCTGGGTGACGCCTACTTCGACATCGTCGGCGCCTCCCTGTCCGATCAGGAGGACGAACGATGAGCGCCCTGATCGCCTGCGGCGCCCTCCTCCAGCGGGACGTCCGGGCCGTGCTGCGTTCCCGCTCCCAGCTCTACTCCTCGATCCTCTTCCCCTTGATTCTTCTGGCTATCCTGGGCGCTGGCGTCTCCGAAGGGCTGGACCCGGACCCGGCCCTGGTGCGTGACGGCGACTACGCGTCGTTCCTCGTCCCGGGGATCATCGCCATGGCGGTCCTGTTCTCATCCACCTTCTCCTCCGCCTCCTACTACCAGGACCGCGACTCCGGCCTGCTGCGAGTGCTGTTCGCCTCGCCCCACTCGCCCAGGGTCATACTGATGGGCAAGGGGCTGGCCGGGGTGACCATCGGCAGCTTACAGGCGCTGGCCGTGCTGGCCGTGGCCGCCGCTATCCCCGCCATCGATCTGGAATGGCAGTACGGCTTCGTCCCCAGCCTCCTGCTGGCCGTCGCCGCCGTACTGCTCCTTGCCCTCCTCCTGAACGGCTTCGCTCAGGTCGTGGCCTCCCGCATCCGCACCATGCAGGGCTTCCACCTGGTGATGAACCTGGTCCTCTTCCCCCTGCTGTTCTTCTCCGGCGCCTTCTTCCCCCTGGAGGACCTGCCGACCTGGCTGAAGGTGCTCGCCACGGCGAACCCTCTCTCCTACGCCGTGGACCTGCTGCGCACTGCCGTCTACGCTGACGGCTCCGGTTACTTCGGCCTGCCCCTGGACGTGGCGGTGCTGGCCACCTTGGCGGCGGCGGCGTTCCTGTGGGGCATCGGACGGCGCCCGGCCTACCAGCAGTGAGGAGGACGATCTAGGCCGGAAGCCCATCCTGCCGGCCCGAACGTAGATAAGGAGCGTATGGCCTGCAACACGAGGGATGATGATGAAGATGAAGAGAGCTGACCTGACCGGTAAGCCGCGAACCAGTCGCTGGCTCCCTGTTATGCCCTTCGGCCTGCTGGCGCTGGCCGCCCTGGCCGCCGCCTGCGGCGGGTCATCCACGCCGTCCGGCGGGGAGTTCCCTGACGTCGTCACCCTGGGAGAGGGCCAGGTCTTCCCGGTCATAACCAACAGCGCCCTAGCCGTGGGCGAAAACCGGTTCAGCCTGGGCCTGCTGGACGAAGACAACAGCCCAATCCTCGGCGCCGACGTCCACTTGCGATTCTTCGACCTGACCGGGGAGGAACAAGTGCTGACGTCCGAGGCCGACGCCCGGTTCATCCCCGTGGAGCTGTTCTTCATCGATGAGACGTCCGGCAAGGAGAAGCGCCTCGTGGGCAGCAACGGCGTCTACGTGACCCGGGTCAGCTTCGGCGCCGTCGGCGCCTGGGGCGTAGAGGTGGCCGTTACCGTTGACGGCACGGAGCTGGACCCCGTCCCCTTCCGCTTCAACGTCCTCGATGATACCCCGGAGTTAGGCATCGGTGACCCCGTCCCCGCCAGCCGCCAGCTCACCCTGGCGGACGTGGCAGGTGTTAAGGAGATAGACTCCTCTCACCCTCCGCGCCCGCAGATGCACAAGACAACCGTCGCGGATGCGCTGGCCACGGGTAAGCCGCTCGTGGTCGCGTTCGCCACCCCCGCCTTCTGCGAGAGCCGCACCTGCGGCCCCGTGATGGACACGGTGATGGACCCACTGCACGATAAGTATCGGGAGGAGGCCGTCTTCATCCATATCGAGCCCTTCAGGCTGAAGGAGCTCCGCGATGGCACCGCCCGCATCCCCGTTGAGACCACCGAGGAGTGGGGACTGCAGACCGAGCCCTGGCTGTTCGTCATCGATAGGGAGGGCAAGATAGCCGCCAAGTTCGAAGGCATAACGGCGCTGGACGAGGTGGAGGAGGCTCTGGCACAGGCGCTCGAGGAGGCCTAGAGACCCCCACCGGAGGCCTCGGCCTCGTGCGCTTGACAGTCACTACCAATTGTGATACCCGTTACAATTGGAGTTTGGGGGCACCTCCTCCCTGGCCGCGCCGATAACGATCTCCTCCAGTTTCAGGTTGGGTGAACGGCATGGAATACGCACAGACGGTCCTCGTCCAGATACCGGCGGACACGATAGATGATGCATCGCGGCCGCAGGGGCTCCTGGCGGAGCTGGATGAGCACAGGACCTTCCTGGATCAGCAACCCGGCTTCCTGGACATGCGGGTGACGCGCTCCATCAACGCCGAAGGTAACGTTCTGCTGGTGGTCGAAACCCGCTGGCGGGACGACGTCAGCCTGGTGGAGTACGAGACGCGTGAGCCGACTGTGATGAGCATCATCAACAGGCACCAGGACCTGATCATCCAGGACAGCCTGCAGGTGCTGGACATGGAGACGTTGCGGACTGGGAGCGGGCGGAGGCCGGCCGCGGAAGCCAGCGAGCGGCTGGCCCTGCCGATGCTAATACCCCTGGGCATCCTGGCCTTCGCCCTGCTTGTGATCTACGGACTGTCCCGCGTCTATCTGGAGCTGGACAACGACGTGGCCACGGGCCTGGCCGCGGGCATCGCCGTGGGGATCCTCGCCACTGCCTGGTTCCTGGTCAGCAGGCCCAGCGTTCCCGGCTGGCAGATCGCCTCCATCGGCGCGGTAGCCGCCGCCGTCCTCACCGGTGGGGCGCTCTTCGCCGTCATCGACGAAGACGACGGAGAGGCGACCGCCGACGAGCCGCCAGCCGCCGCTTCCCCAGCCGCCGGCGAAACCCCCGCCGCTCCCCCCGGCGACAACGTCTTCGACGTCGCCATGATCCCTAC
>JADFNQ010000005.1 GCA_022563285.1 Chloroflexota bacterium
CCCCGCCGCCACCACCACCACGGCCCCCGCCGCCACCACCGCCGCGGCCACCACCACCGCCGCCGCGGCCACCCGGGCCGAAGTCCCGCCGCGGCGGCCGCCGGTCTCGATCCCGTTCGCCACCCCCACTGACCGGCGCCATCTGCGCCTGCCTGGACACCTCCCTGGCCTGCTCGGGGGAGAGGTCCTCCAGGACGGCGCGCCGAGAGAGGTTAACCCGTCCCAGGTCGTCCACCTCTATCACCATCACCATGATCTCGTCACCGATGGCGACGACGTCCTCGGGGCGGCGTACGGGCACATCGGCCAGGTCAGCCACGCGGACAAGCCCATCCTTCCCCGGCAGTATCTCCACGAAGGCGCCGAAGGAGGTGAGGCGCGTAACCTTCCCGGTGTATATCTCCCCCAACTCCGCGTCCTTGGTCAGCCCCTCGATGATGGCGATCGCCTTCTGGGCCTGCTCCTCGTTCGGTGAGCCCACGAACACCGTTCCGTCGTCCTCTATGTCGATGCTGCAGCCCGTCTCCTCGATGATGGAGCGGATGACGCGGCCGCCGGGGCCGATAACGGTGCCGATCTTGTCCTGCGGGATCGATAGCCGGTACATCCGGGGGGCATAGGGCGAGAGTTCGGACCGCGCAGACGGGATCGTCTCCTGCATCTTGCCCAGGATGAACTCGCGAGCCTCATGGGCCTGGGCGAGAGCGGCCTCCATAATCTCAAAGGTGATGCCCTTGACCTTGATATCCATCTGAAGGGCGGTGATCCCTTTGGCCGTGCCGGCCACCTTAAAGTCCATGTCACCCATGGCGTCCTCCAGGCCGGCTATGTCAGTAAGGACGCGGTAGCCATCATCGCCCTTGATAAGACCCATCGCCACCCCGGCCACCGGGGCTTTGATGGGAACGCCGGCGTCCATCAGGGAGAGGCTGTTGCCACAGACGCTGGCCATGGAGGTGCTGCCGTTGCTGGAAAGCACCTCTGACACCAGGCGGATGGTGTAAGGGAACTCCTCCTCATCGGGGATCACCGGCAGGAGTGCCCGCTCCGCCAGGGCGCCATGGCCGACATCACGGCGGCTGGGCCCCCTCAGAAATCGCGCCTCGCCGACGGAGAAGGGGGGGAAGTTGTAGTGGTGCATGAAACGCCGTCTGTCCTCCGGCTCAATGCCGTCCAGCTTCTGCTGCTCGCCGACGGAGCCCAGAGTGGCAACGGTGAGGACCTGGGTCTCGCCGCGGGTGAACAGGCCGGAGCCGTGAGTGCGGGGAAGGAGACCGACCTCGCAGCTCACGGGCCGGACCTCGTCTGTACTCCGGTCGTCGGCCCGCCGGCCCTCGTTCAGGATGCGCGAGCGGAGGGCGGACTTGGTCACTTCGATAAGAGCGATCTTGAGCTGGTCGTCGGCGTAGGTCTCGCCGAGGGCCTCGACAAGCTCCGCGTGTCGCTCAGCCATCGCCTCCCCCCGTTCGTCCCTGGCGCCGGACAGGAGGTCCCAGCCCCGGCTACTGACGAACTCCTCGACAGCGGCATTCATCTCCTCGGGGAGAGTCACCGTCTTCACCTGCGCCTTGGGTTTGCCCAGGCGTGCGGCCATCTCATCCTGGAGGGCGATGAGCTCGGCGTTAACCTCCTGGCCGATGCGCAGGGCCTCCAGTACCAGCGGCTCAGGCACCTCACTGGCGCCGGCCTCAACCATGACCACTGCGTCCCGCGTCCCCGCCACCACCAGGTCCAGCTCGCTGTCGGCAAGTTGGGCGAAAGTGGGGTTGACCAGGAACTTCCCGTCCACATAGCCGATACGGGTGCCGGCGATGGGGCCGTCGAAGGGGATATCGGATATGGTAAGGGCGGCGGAGGCCCCCGTAATCATCAGAATATCGGGGTCGTTCTCCTGGTCTGCGGAGAGGACGGTGCCGATAACCTGGACTTCGTTCCGCATGCCCTTGGGAAAGAGCGGCCGCAGCGGCCTGTCGGTTAGGCGATCGGTGAGTATCGCCTGGCTGCTGGGCCGGCCTTCGCGGCGGAAGAAGCTACCGGGGATCTTGCCCGCCGCGTACATCCGCTCCTCGTAATCTATCGTCAGGGGGAAGAAGTCCATCCCCTCGCGGGGCGCGCCCATGCAGGCGGTGACCAAGACCATCGAGTCGCCGTAGCGGAGGAATACGGCCCCGTTGGCCTGACCGGCCACACGGCCTACCTCCATACTGAGCTCACGGCCGCCTATAGTACGGCTGAACGTTTCAATCATGTTGTGCGAAACCTCCCGTCACTCCCATAGTGACCCGCTAGTCGCTCATCATTAAAAAGATGAGGAACATCTGAAATGTGTAGCTGCTTCGTCCTGTATATCCTCTACCTGCGTGGCGCCGCGGCGGCGCAGCGTCTGCCTTCTGCAGCCTCTTCTGGAGGATTACCGCTTGGGGAAGAGCGAAATGGGGATCCGCCTATTTACGGATGCCCAGTGCGGCGATGAGCGCCTTGTACCGCTCAGGCTCCCTACGACTCAGGTAGCGCAAGAGCCGGCGTCGCCGTCCCACGATCTTCATTAGGCCGCGCTGCGAATGGTGGTCCTTCCGGTGGACTCGCAGGTGCTCTGTAAGCTGACGGATTCGCTCCGTCAGGAGAGCTACCTGGACGCCTGTGGAGCCGGAATCGGAGGCATGCACACGAGTGCTACTCGTTATCTCTTCCTTCTTTTCTTTGGTGAGCATGCTTCGCGCGGCTAGCGCCTCTGCGTCTTTCCTCCTCTTTTCGTCGGGGCGAGTATAGCATGGGCGAAGTGGCGGAGGCAACCAGACCGCAGTATACTGAGGCGGGGCGATTGCCCCCAGCGGTATTATCCGAATCATCTTCAAAATGGCGAAGGTTGCGATAGTAACCGACAGCTCTGCCTGCCTGCCTGCGGAGCTCCTCCGGGCGTACGCGATAACAACCGTCCCCCTGACGTTTCTGTTTGACGGTGACGTCCACCATGACGGTCGGCTGAGCAGCCACGATTTCTACGCCTTGCTCCGCGACTCCCGAAAGTTCCCCACCACGGCCGCGCCCGCGCCCGCCGCCTTCCTTGAGGCGTTCCGCCAAGCCTCCCAGACCGCTGAAGCGATCCTCTGCATCACCCTCCCCTCCACCTTCAGCGGCACCTACAACTCCGCGGTTGACGCCGCCGAAATGGCCCGCCGCGAGCTGCCGGGTTTCCCCCTCCGCGTGGTGGACTCCCACTGCCTGGCGATGTGCCACGGCTTCGCCGTCCTCTCCGCGGCCAGGGCAGCGCAGGCCGGCGCCGGCATGGACGAGGCGGAGGCAGTGGTTCGAGATGTCGCCTCCCGGGCGCAGCTAATCGGGGCGGTGGACACGCTGCGCTACCTGGCGAAGAGCGGCCGCGTGCCCATGGTGATACACTGGGCCACCTCCATCCTCCAGATCAAGCCGATACTAGTCGCGGATGGGGAAGAGGTCCACGCCGTGGAGCGCGTCCGCACCATGCCCCGCGCCCTCGACCGGCTGGTGGCGCGCATCGAGAAGCGCGTGGACGGTGAGCGGCCCCTCCACATGGCCGTGATGCACGCCGACGCGCCCGCCGCCGCCCGCGACCTGGCTACCGCTATCCGCCAGCGGTTCGAGCCGGAGGAGCTCCTGATCACGGAGTTCACCAGCGTGATGGGAGCCCACACCGGCCCCGGCTTCGTGGGGGTAGCTTTCTTCTCCGGCCAGCCGGCCGCCGGCGCCCCGCTCGCCGTTGCCAGCCACAGCACAAGCGCCTCCGCCTCAACGCTCGACGAAGACGTCGGCAAGCTGGAGTCCTCGCTTACAGATGCCCCGCCGCCGCAGCCCACGCCGTCCCTGGTGCTCGTCAGCGGCCTGCCGGGCAGCGGCAAGAGCTACTTCAGCCGCGAACTCCGCCGCCGCTATCCCCTTGCCCACCTGGACAGCGATGCCCTACGCAGGGTGCTGTTCGCTCGGCCCACTCACAGCGCCGACGAGAGCGCGAGGCTGTTCGCGGCGGTGCACGCCCTCCTGGAGAAGCTCCTCTCCCGCGGGGTGAGCGTCGTCCTCGATTCCACCAGCCTCAAGGAGGCGCACCAGCGGCCGCTATACAAGATCGCCGAGCGGACCGGGGCCGGCCTCGTCATCGCCCAGATGGTCGCCCCCCCGGCCGTCGCCCGGGAGCGGCTGGAGACGCGGGCGCGCGGGGGCGACCCCCACGATGCATCAGAGGCCACCGTGGCGGTCTATGATAGGATGAGAATGGAGACGGAGCCTATCCGGATGCAGCATCTGACAGTGGACACTTCCCAGAGCATCGAGCCAGCCCTGGATGCCGTGCTCCAGCAGCTATCGGTAGCGAACAGCGTCTAGGATGGGGCTGCGTCACCCGACGCTGATCTTCGGTGCGGTTGGCGCCCTTGCGGTGGCAGTGATCGTCGTTGTCGTCGTGAACACCGGCGGCGATAGCCGGCCGGAATACCCGTTCCCGGTGCAGACGTTCGAAGACCTCGGACAGGAGCATCTCGCCGCGGGACAGACGTACGACCTCTACAACAGCAACCCACCCACGTCGGGGCCACACGCACCACAGCCTGCGCTCTGGGGCGTCCATGATGAGCCCGTCCCCAAGGAGGTTCTGCCCCACAACATGGAGCACGGCGGTGTGGTTATCGCCTATGACTGCGCCGCCGGGGACGCGCCGCTGGATGATGCCCAGTGCCAGGCGCTCCGCGACCAACTGGCGGCGGTCACGGAGAGCGCCGTCACCGATGGCAAGCAGGTGCTGATGGTGCCCTACGCCAATCTGGAGCATCACATTACCCTTGCGGCCTGGCGCACTCTCGACGCCTTCGATCAGTTCGACGGGGAGCGCGTGCAAGCCTTCATCGCGGCCTTCGATAGGCTGTTCAACCCTGAGGGTTTCTGATGTTCGGAACCAAGCCTTATCTCGTCGTCCGCGCGCGCCTCGACCCCGCGGTGATGGACGAGTTCCAGCTCTGGTACAAAGAGACCCACCTCCCCCACGTCATGGACATCCCGGGAATCGTACGCGCATACCGTAGCGACTGGAGCCACGGCAGCGCCAACTGGACGGCGCTGTACGAGTTCGACGATGAGGATTCAGTCCAGGGCGCCATAGCCAGCCCCCAGGCCACGGTGGCCCGCCAGGACTGGGAGCGCTGGCTGCCCCACGTCAGCGAACTCACGGTAGAGGTCTACGCCTGCCTCACCCCTCTGCCCCCGTACCACCACTGGAACTAGCCGCCCGGGCGCCGGGCTCTCCGCCACCGCCTTCTCAGCCGCTAACGCCTGCCTTCGGCTCTACCTCAGCGGACTCCCCTGTGTCAGCGGGCAACCACCCTCGCAGCGACGGCCAGGGCGAGCGCTCCAGCGCCGCGATGAGGGGTGGGTAGGCCCAGCGGCGGAGGGCCAGCGCGGCGGGAAATCCCAGAAGGGCGACCGCCATGCCAGCGGCGGCGTCCAGGAAGAAGTGGTTGGCGGTGGCGGTGATGGCCGGTATCTGGCTGAGGGGCAGGAAGATGCCGATGGGCAGCGTCAGCCACATCCAGGGCTGGCGCCAGGATGCCCACACTATGCCGATGCCCAGTAGCAGGTCCCAGCCGAAGTGCAGGCTGGGCATCGCCGCGTAGGGGTTCACGAAGGCGCGGGTGGACTGGGCTTGATAACCGTACCCCAGGTAAGCCTGCATGGTATCGAAGAAGCCCGTCACGTAGGACGGGGCGCCGGGATCGAATCTGTCCGCAAGATCCTTGAGCGCCCAGGGCGGCGCCACCGGGTACAGCCAGTAGATCACCAGGGCGATGGCTCCCGACAACAGGAAGGCGTCCCGCATCAGCGTGTACTTCTTCCGCTGACCGTAGTAGAGGTAGATGCCGAAAGCGATGATCAGCGGGAAGTGCAGCCAGAAATAGACGATGTTGGCCGTCTGCGCCAAGAACTGGCGGTCTGCGATCCACCGGTTAATATCGTCTTCCACGAAGATGCCAAGATAGCGTTGGGCATCGATGATGTCCAGGGCGTGGCGGTAGGCGATCTCCGGCCGGTCGATAACGGCGCCGCGCACAGCAAAGTAGAGCAAGAAGGCCACTCCCACCAGCAGGCCTTCCACCAGATCCCTGCGGCTGAACATGCCGCGGAACCGTTGCCCCATGGACCTGACGCGCGCGGAAAGATCTACGCTAGACACGACTCACCAGGATATACGCTGCTGACTGCGGTCACGTATGGGCACAGTGAAGTCTTCCAGGTGAGACCCGCGCCCAGATTCGGCTGCCATACCGATCTCAGAGGCCGCTCTTCCGAATGACGGCGGCGGTGCGAACAGCGACAGGCGCCAGACGCTCAACCAACGTCAGACAGCCTCCTTCCAGACACCCATTTTAGGCTGAACCGTGGAGCGTTTTCAAGATAGGGCCGCCTTTGACCGCGACTACGGCCCTCGCTATTATGGCGATGCGCCAACAAGAAGGGAGCTGTTCGTGGAGATCAAGGTCGAAAAGGGCGACCTCGCCCGGCACCCGGCCAAGGCCGTCATAGTCAACCTGTTCGAAGGAGTGAAAAGCCCCGGCGGCGGCACCGGCGCTGTAGACAAGGCGCTGGACGGCGCCATCAGCCAGCTCATCGCCGAGGGCGAGATCAAGGGGAAGAAGAGCGAGCTCACCCTCGTTCACACGTTGGGCAAGCTGCCCACACCTCGCGTCCTCGTCGTAGGCCTGGGCAAACAGGCGGACTTCAGCCTGGATACCGTCCGCGACGTCACCGGTACTGCCCTGCGGCGCATCCGCAACACCGGCGCCACCACGGTGGCGACGATCGTACACGGAGCGGGAATCGCCGGCCTTGAACCGGAGGCCTGCGCCCAGGCGATCGCGGAGGGGACAGTGATGGGGCTATACCGCTTCGACCGCCTTAAGAAGCCCGACGAGGACCAGACTCAGATCGATGCCGTCACCCTGGTGGAGTTCGACCAGTCCAAGCTGGAGGCGCTCCGGCGCGGCGTGGAGCGCGGCCGCATCCTGGGAGAGGCCACCAGCCACGCCCGCGACATGGCCAACGAGCCCGCCAACCAGCTCACGCCCACCGTCATGGCCGAACGGGCGCAGGCTCTAGCCGAGGACGCCGGGTTGGAGTGCCGGGTGCTGGAACGCGATGAGCTGGAGACGATGGGGATGGGCGCCCTTCTTGGCGTGGCCGCCGGCTCCGTCCAGCCCCCCAAGTTCATCGTCATGCACTACAGAGGTGGCGCCAACAACACGATCGGCCTCCTGGGCAAGGGGGTCACGTTCGACTCAGGCGGCATCTCGATCAAACCGTCCGGCGGCATGGAGGAGATGAAGGGCGATATGTCAGGCGGGGCTGCCGTCATCTCCGCCATGTGGGCCCTGGGCAAGCTCAAGGCGCCGGTCAACGTCACCGCCATGGTCCCCGCCACCGAGAACATGCCCTCCGGCTCGGCCACGAAGCCCGGCGACGTCCTGCGGGCGATGAACGGCAGGACGATCGAGGTGATAAACACGGACGCCGAAGGCCGTCTCATCCTTGCCGATGCTATCTGCTACGCCCGTCAGGAGAAGCTCTCCCCCATCATCGACGTGGCCACGCTGACGGGGGCGATGCAGATCGCCCTCGGCCCCGCGGTCACCGGCTTCATGGCCACGGACGACGCCCTGGCCGAGGCATTGGTCAAGGCCGGCGAGGAGTGCGGCGAGCGCATGTGGCGATTCCCCCTCGTCGACGAGTACCGCGAGTCGCTCAAGAGCAACGTGGCGGACATCAAGAACACTGGCAATCGCTACGGCGGGGCGATTAGCGCCGCCAAGTTCCTCCACTTCTTCGCGGAGGACAGCGCCTGGGTGCACATCGACATGGCGTCCACGGACAACGTGAGCAAGAACAAGGGGGCCTGGGTGAAGGGCGCCACCGGCATCCCCACACGGACGCTGGTGAACCTGCTGCTGTCCCTGGCGAGCCAGGGGAAGTGATCCCCGAAGACCGCGGCGGCAGGCACGATGCCTAGCGTCCGCGTTCCCGGATGCCTTCATCCGGAACAGCGTGGGCACCCGATTCGAGCTGCAGCGGGCCGGGGCAGCGCTACTTCCGCCGCCCCCGCAGCGCCCGCACGATCATCCACAGCCCGAAGAAGGTGAGGCCGGTGGTGATGATGCGCGTCCAGTCCAGCACGGGGACCAAGCGGGTCTCGTCCGGGGTGATTTCCAGCACGCCGACGGGGTGCACACGGACGGCTCCGCCGCCACCACCCCCACTGCCGCTGCCGCCGCTGGCGCCATCGCCCCCCGGGCCTCCGCTCCCGGCTCCCGCGCCGGCGCCGAACCCGTAGGCCACCGCCGCTATAGGGATAACCGTCTTCTCCCCAATCTCCCGGGGCTCCCCGTAGATCACCTCCACCTTGGCTGAGCCCTTGATCCGTTCCAGCAGACCGGAGACTATGTGCTCTCCGACCAGGGCAGGCTCCTGCATGACGAACCTCCTCTCGAGAATTATAGCGGTGACCCTGCCTATCGGCAGGAAGGCTTCAGGCCTCCACAGGCGTGTAGAAGGCTGAAGCCTTCCGCTACGTCTTGAGGCTACTCCTTGCTGGCGACGACGAGCAGCCAGTTGCGGGGCGACGTCTCCAGGCCCAACTCCTCGAACGCCCCGCGGGCACCGTACTTCAGCGCCTTGCTGGCCGACTCCAGGGGCACGCCGGGCATCGCGCCCTCAATGAACAGGCTGTACTCGCTGATATCCTCAAACCCCTTCAGGGTCATCGGCACCGGCACCACCTCGTTCTCGCGGACGTGGAAGCCGTTCGCCTCCACAAGGGCGATGTACTCTTCGCGGCTCAAGGGCTGGCGGGCCAGGGCCCGCTGCGCCCTGTCCGGAAACAACCCCTCCTTCTCGCGCAGGTTGCGCAGTGCCTTCATCATCCAGCGCCGATAGAACTGGAACGATTCCGGGGGCTCCGCCCCCTGGAAGAACGAGGTGTTGAAGGAGAACGTGCCGCCCTCCCTCAGGCTGCGGTAGGCCTCCTGCACCACGGCTGCCTTCTCCTTCACGAGGTGGATGGCGTTACAGAAGAACACGGCGTCCACCGGCTTACGAACCAGTTGGGAGAACCGCTCCGCTCCCCCCTGCACGAACCGCACGACGGCATCGCCGATGTTCTCCAGGTTTCGCCGCGCCACCTCGGTCGCGGTCTCCGAGGGCTCCACCGCGATCACTTCCGCGCCTTGCCCGACGGGAAGGCTGCCACCGTTCGCCATCTCCGCAACCAGCAGTCGCGTCACCGCTCCCGTCCCCGCGCCCAGGTCAACCACACGCTGCCCCGGCCGCAGCTTGGCCAGCGCCACCAAGCGCCGGTTGACCTCCTGGTAGAACGGATTCTGAGAGAACTTCTCCAGGGTAAAGTCGCTTGTCATATTCGCCTCCTTCACGCCAGCCGCCCGGCGCCGCGGCCTACTAGGACATGACGCCGCCTCGGCACCTCACTAACACCCATCCAATCCATAAGTTTACGACAAACCGGCCCTGCCCCGTAAGTCATATCAGAACCCTATCTTCGAACAAGGGCGGCGACCCGGTCCAGGACGCGCGCGGCGACCTCGTACTTGTCCAACAGAGGCAGCTCCTCCTCACTCTGGCCGTCAAGCAGTATTACCTTGTTGGTGTCCGAGCCGAAGCCGCAACCTTCGGCCGTGACGTCGTTGGCGACGATGAGATCCAGCCCCTTCTCCTCCAGCTTGCGCCGGGCGTTGGCCAGCAATTCCTCACTTTCGGCGGCGAAGCCCACCTTGACCAGACCCTCCCGCTGGCCCAACTCCGCCAATATGTCCGGCGTCCGCACCAGTGAGAGGCTCAACCCCTCCCGGCGGCGCTTGATCTTCTGGCCCACCGCCTCCGCCGGCTGGTAGTCTGCGACAGCGGCCGCCATGATCACCGCGTCCGCAGCGGCGCATTCGTCCAGCACGGCGTCGCGCATCTCCGCGGCGCGGCGCACGGACAGGAGGCGTACGGCGTAGGGATGGGGCAAGGCCGCCGGTCCGCTGACCAGGACGACATCCGCACCACGGTCTCGCGCGGCCTCAGCCAGGGCATAGCCCATCTTGCCGGAGGAGTAGTTGCCGAAGTAGCGGACGGGGTCGATGGGCTCCTGGGTGCCGCCGGCGCTGACCACCACTTTTTTACCCCCTAAGTCACCGCCCCTGCCCAGGACGTACCTGAGCGCGCCGATAATCGTGTCCACCTCAGACATCCTGCCCGGGCCGGTGTGGCCGGAGGCCAACCTCCCCACTTCCGGTCCCACCACGTGCGCGCCGCGGCCCCGCAGCGTCTCCAGATGGCCCTGGGTCGCCTCATGCTCGAACATCTGTGGATCCATCGCCGGGCAGACGATGATGGGCGCCCGGGTGGCGAGGGCAGTCAGGCTGATCATGTCCTCGGCGAGCCCCAGGGCCACTCTCGCGATGGTGGTCGCGCTGGCCGGGGCGATGAGCAGCGCCTCGGCCCGGCGGGCCAGCTCGATATGCAGCTCCGCCGCAGCGGACGAGGTGTCGAACATATCCACGTAGGCCGGGCGCCCGCTCAGGCTCTGAAACGTTAGCGGCGTGACGAACTCGACAGCCGCGGGCGTGAGAAGAACGTCCAGTCGGACGCCGGCCTGTGTGAGCTTGCTGGCCAGGTCCGCCGCCTTGTAGGCGGCTATGCTCCCGCTCACCCCCAGGACGATCTGTCGATCGGTCAGGTTGTACATGTTCTGTCCGTCACCACCCGGGCCTCAGCCTACTTCCGTCCACGACCCCTCACTCGCCTCGGTTCATATCGAATATGAGACGCAGCCCCTCCAGCGTGAGGTCCACGTTCACCTCGTCTATTACGTCTGTCTCGCGGGCGATGAGATCGGCGTAGCCGCCGGTTGCTATCACCTTGGCGCCGGGGCCCAGCTCCTGTTTGAAGCGGCGCACGATCCCTTCCACCAGCCCCACGAAGCCGAATACGATCCCCGACTGGACGGACGCCACGGTGCTGCGGCCGATGGCCGATTTGGGCCTGACTAGCTCCACGCGGTGCAGCTTGGCCGCACGCTGGAACAACGCCTCCGTGGCGATACCCAGGCCGGGGGCGATGGCGCCGCCCAGATAGTCCCCGTCTTTGCTGATGCCGTCGAAGACGGTGCCCGTGCCCAGATCCACTATCACTATCGGCGGCGGGCCGTAAAGGTGGATCGCCGCAACCGCGTCAGCGACGCGGTCCACGCCTACGTCCCGGGGGCTGTCATAGACGATGCGCAGCCCCGTCCGCACCCCCGTGCCAACGACCAGGGGCCGCACCTTGAAGTACCGCGTGCAGACCGCCTCGAAAACGGGGTCCATGTCCGGCACCACGCTCCCCATGACGGCCTCCGTGACGTCGTTCAGCTCGATCTCCTCATGGGCGAGGAGGTTGGTCATCAGCACTCCGTACTCATCGGTCAGCTTTCCCACGTCAGTGGAGAACCGCCAGGTGGCGCGGAGCTTCCCATCCTCGAAAACGCCCATGGTCACGTTGGTGTTGCCAACGTCTAGCGCTAACAGCAAGGGTGATCGGTCACCTCCCATGACAGCGTGGCCATTATAGCAGGCGCGATTTCTGGTCTGACTAGTCTCTTTTGGTCATGGTGTTCATGGTGAGGAAAGGGGGCAGATTTTACCCGCCAGCTTGCCATAAAATCCTTGACCGCCTTGCTTGGAGGACTGTATCGTTCCGCCCGTCCGCTCCCCCCAAGACCGCCCGGCCTCGTCCGTTTCGCCCAACGGAGGGAACCAGATGCAGGACCTCGTCGCCCACCGTGTATGGGATACTGCCCTAGGCCAGCTCCAGCTACAAGTCACCAGGCCCAACTACGACACGTGGCTCAAAGACACTGTTGGCCTAACCGCAAATAACGGCTCCTTCGTGATCGGCACGCCCTCTGACTTCGTCAGCGAGTGGCTCAGCGCCAAGATGGGCCCCGTCATCGCCAAGACGGTAGGCGGAATCCTGGGGCAGGAGGTCAATCTGCGCTTTCAGGTGGTCCAGCTAGGGAAAGACAACGGCGGTCACCAAGCAGACCCTCCACCCCTCGCTGTCGGAAGCGGGCCAGCAACCGCAGCCTCCGTGCCCGCCACCCCCAAACACCTCAACGCTAAGTTCACCTTCGACCGGTTCGTCATCGGCGAGTCGAACCGGCTCGCGGCCGCTGCTGCCCTCGCCGCCTCCAAGCAGCCGGGGGACACGTACAACCCCCTGTTCATCTACGGGGGCCCCGGCCTCGGCAAGACCCACCTCCTCCAGGCTATCGCCAACAGCTCCGAGAACGGCGACCGCAGAGTCATCTACATAACGTGTGAGCAGTTCACCAACGACTTCGTCTCCGCCATCTCTCAAGGACATCAAGATGAGTTCCGCCGCAAGTACCGCACCGCCCACGTCCTCCTGGTGGACGATGTCCAGTTCCTGGCCGGTAAGGAGCGCACCCAGGAGGAGTTCTTCCACACCTACAACGATCTCTACTCCGACGGTTGCCAGGTAGTGCTGACCAGCGACCGCCCGCCCAAGACGATCGCCGGCCTTGAGGCCCGTCTCTCCTCCCGCTTCCAGTCGGGACTCATCGCTGACATTCAGCCGCCGGACGAGGAGACCCGTCTGGCGATCTTGCGTGAGAAAGCCCTCGAACAGCGGATCGATATCGACCCTGAGGTCGCCCAGCTCCTTGCTGACCGTGCTCAGGACAACGTCCGCGAACTCGAGGGCTTTCTCAACCGCGTCACCGCCTACGCCAGCCTGACGCGCTCCCCCATCACTCTGGAGATGGCCTCCCTAGCTATTGACGCCCTCACACCACCCACGTCCCCTTGTCCCCCGTCACCCGACGCCATAATCAGCGGCGTAGCCCACTACTTCAACATCCCTACCACCGCCCTCCAGGGCCCCAGCCGTGCCAGACCCATCGCGGAAGCACGACACGTAGTGATGTACCTCCTCCGTGAGGATGCCCAACTGCCTCTCAAGCAGATCGGCCACCTTCTGGGCGGTCGAGACCACTCCACAGTTATCCACGGCTGCCGAAAAGTCTCCACCCTCATCAAGACCGCCAAGGGCCGCCGCCAGATCACAGAGGTGCAGGCTCACTTACGCAGCTCTCGCTAAGCAAGCCCTGCCGCGACCCTCAACATCCCGCCAACATCTCACTCTTACAAAACCACACCTTCTCCCCCCTCTGCCCAGCTACACTGCCAACACAGTCCACACCCCTACTACACCTACTAGGTCTTGCACCCAGTACAATCATGCCTAGGAGAAATAATCCACCATGATTGACCGAGTGCGATTAAGGATGCTGGGAGGTACAGGTGGAAACGGCTGTGTTAGCTTCCGTCGGGAGAAGTACGTGCCTCGAGGAGGGCCGGATGGGGGGGATGGTGGACATGGAGGTGGGGTTGTGGTTGTTGCTGACGCCTCGGTACGGACTCTGAAAGAGATTGGGAGGCGTAGGGTTTATCGGGCAGAACATGGACAGAACGGGAGGGGGTCGAGGATGCACGGGCGAAGGGGGTCGGAGGTGGTACTAAGGGTGCCGGTGGGAACCGAGATTCGTAAGGTGGAAGGTGGGGAGCTGATGGCGGACCTGAGTGAGGTGGGAAAGAGAGTGGTTGTGGCAAGGGGAGGGTCTGGTGGGAGGGGGAATGTCTGGTTCGCTAGGGCGGAGTATCAGGCGCCCCGCATAGCGCAGCGGGGCCAGGCTGGCGAGGAGCTGGAGGTGCAGCTTGACCTGAAGCTGCTGGCTGATGTCGGGATCGTGGGCCTGCCGAACGCCGGTAAATCGACACTGTTGAGGTCGATCTCGGCGGCGAGGCCAAAGGTAGCGGAGTACCCGTTTACGACGCTGGAACCGGCGCTTGGCGTGGTTGATGTTGGGTTTGACAGGTTCGTAGTGGCTGACATCCCGGGGCTCATTGAGGGTGCGCATGCCGGAGCAGGATTGGGCTTGGATTTCCTGCGACATATAGAGCGCACCAGGGTTCTCGTCCACATGCTTGACGGGGCAAGACCGGACCCCCTCTCAGACATGGATGCCATAAACAGCGAACTCAAGGAGTATGGCGACAGCTTGGGCGCAAGGCCGCAGGAGGTTGTGGTAAACAAGGTGGACCTGCCTGAGGTGAGCGAGAGGATGAGCGAGCTGCAGGAGCGGTTCGCCAGTAGGGGTATGGCGCCGCGCTTCATATCGGCGGCGGGGGGAGAGGGCACCGATGAGCTGGTGCAGAGGCTAGCGCAGGTGCTTGCATTGGGGAGGGAAGGCGAACCAGTGGTGGATGCCGAGCCGATCCGGCCGCAGCCCTTGCGCCGCCGCTTCGAAGTGACGGCCGAGGACGGAGGCTTCCAGGTTGAGGGGGAGCGGGTGGTGACGTTCGCGGAGATGATGCCGGTGGAGGTGGAGGAGGGCAGGCAGGAGCTGTGGCGGCGGCTTGGCCGCTGGGGGGTGATCGGGGCGTTGCGGCGGGTGGGGGCGCAGCCCGGTGACCGCGTGCGCCTGGGCAGCGTGGAACTGGAGTTGCCGGGGTGAGGCTGGGCATCCTTGGGGGGACGTTCGACCCGGTGCACCGGGGCCATCTTGTGCTGGCCCGCGCTGCTGGCGATGAGGTTGGTCTAGAGAAGGTGATGTTCGTGCCCGCGGGTCAGCCCTGGCGGAAGGCTGGGCGGATGATCGCCTCTGGGGAGGATCGGCTGGCGATGCTGCAGCTAGCGCTGGGGGGCGAGGCGGCGTTCGAGATCGGGACGCTGGAGATGGGGCCGGCGGGCCCTTCCTACACGGTCGATACCCTGGAGGCCCTGCGGGCCGACCGGCCGGACGATGAGCTGGTCTTCATACTGGGGGAGGACGCCCTGGGGGACCTGCCCAACTGGCATCGCCCGGAGCGAATCCTGGAGCTGGCGAAGCTGGCTGTGGCACGGCGGGCGGACGTTTCTCGGGAAGCGCTGGAGGGGGCGGGGCGGCGCCTGTCGGGGTTGCTGGAGCGCGTTGTCTGGCTGGAGATGCCGCTGGTTGAGGTCAGCGCGACGGGGGTCAGGGAGCGGGCGCGACGCGGCCTGCCCCTGGAGGAGATGGTGCCGGCCGCAGTGGCGGACTACATCCGGCAGCACCGGCTGTATGGAGGGTAGGCGCTCCTTAAGAGAAGAGGGCGGCCTGGATCTCTTCCATGCGGTCCACAGCCAGCAGGTGCCCCTCTCCGGGGTAGAAGCGGGCGTGGCAGTTGGGGATGGCGCTTGCCAGGTAGCGGCCCATGGAGGGGGAGACGCTGACATCGGCTTCCCCGTGCCAGAGGTGCACCTCCATCTGTATCTCCTCGGGCCGGAACCCCCAGGGGCGGGTGAGTAGGGAGAGCTCCCAGGCGGCGCCGCGGCTGCCACGGCGGAACGCCTCGGCGATGTCGTCCTGGAGGCCCGCTCTCACCTCCGGTCGGGCTAGGATGGCCCTGTCGGCTGCGGGGAGGCCTGCGCTCATCCTGTCCAGGAGGCGGCCTACGTCACGCCTCGCCTGGCGGCCCAGCCACCACATGGCGGGATGGGTGATCCAGGGGAGCCGGCGGGCGAGAGCGAAGAACACCTGGCTTTGCCGGCCCATGCCGTTAGTGGCGCCGGGGATGTGGACGGGGCCCATGCTGCTGACGATGGCGACGGAGGTCAGCCGGTGAGGGATCCTGAGGGCGCAGGCAGCGGCGTAGGGCCCACCGCCGGAAAGGCCGATTACGGGAAAGCGGCCGATCCCGAGTGCATCGGCTGCCTCCACGAGGTCGTCCGTCCAGTCGGCGATGGTGCGCCCGGGCTTGAAGTCGGAGAGGCCGAAGCCGGGCCGGTCGGGGGCGATGATGCGGATTCCCAGACGTTTGGCGGCGGCATCGCCGATGCGCGCCTCAAGGCGGGTGCCGGGGAACCCATGCAGGTAGAAGCCAGGCTTGCCGTTGGGGTCGCCGTAGACAGCAAAGCCGAGGATCCGGCCGTCCCGCAGCCGGAGAGTCTGGCCGCTGGTGTACTCCGGCATGCGGGGAATCTATCAGGATTAGATGACGTAAGTCAAACGGATCTTGGCTCCGTGCTCGGCCGCCCAGTCCGCCATCCCGGCCAGCTCCCGCAGGCGCTCCGGCAGCTCCGGGAAGTCGACGGTGAGCTCGCGTAGGCGCGGTGTCCACTCGATCGCCGCGGCCACCAGGCGGGCGCTCTCGGCCAGGGGCGATGGGTCCTGCCACATCGTCTCCAGCGCCCGTTCCTCATCCCTGCTCTCCGTGCGGGCGTCGGCGAAGGTCAGCAGCGGCGAGAGGTTGATCTGGAGCTGGCGCTTGAGGACGCCGGCGGCCTGGGACAGAGGATGGCGTGAGCCGTAGCGGTCCGAGTGAGCGAAGGAGATGAAGTACACTACGTCGGCGCTATCGCCGAAGAACTCCAGGGGGCACTCCTCTTCGGCCGTGGTCTCGACGATAAGGGCGGTGGCGCCGGGTTCGGTCATGCCGTCTTTACGGCCAGTGCCAGCCAGGGGCGCAGGACGAAGGAGAGGCTGAGCTGCGGGTGGGCGGCGAGCCTGCGGGCGTAGACCCGGACCTGGTCCGCCCAGTCCGGCCCGGCGGAGGTAGACCAGTCCATCTGCGGTCTGCC
>JADFNQ010000135.1 GCA_022563285.1 Chloroflexota bacterium
CGTTCTTGCCGGTGACGAGGAAGCCGCCGCCGACGACATCGATGTCCGAGAGCTTACGGCCGGTTTTCTTGGCGCCCTCCTCGATGCTGGGGATGATCACCTCGCGGGTGTACTTGGGGGTGTTGAAGGGGTGCATGCGGATGCCGTCGCACACCTCGCCGACGAGGCGGCAGTTGTACTTGTTGATGGCGGAGATGTAGATGGGGACGCCGCCGTTGGTGTTGGGGCCGGGGTTGAAGAACGGCGAGATGAGGGTGAACTGGTACCACTCGCCCTTAAAGTCGGGGCGCGCACTGGTCTGGAAGGTGTTGAAGATCGCCTTGAGACAGAGGATGTACTCGCGCAGGCGGGGTCCCGGTGGGGTGGGCCAGGGCGTGGAGTAGCGGCGCTCATTGTGCCCCTTGACCTGGGTGCCCAGCCCCAGCATGAACCGGCCGCCGGAGTAGCGCTGGAGGTCCCAGGCCATCTGGGCGACGGCGAAGGGGCTGCGCGGGAAGGCGATCGCCACTGCTGTGCCGAGCTTCAGCCGCTCCGTGTGCTCGGCGACGACCATCAGCGGCAGAAACGGGTCGTGGCCGGCCTCAGGGGTGACGATGGAGTCGTAGCCCATCTCCTCCATCTGCCGGGCGTAGTCGGCCAGGGCCTGAATCGTCGGCGCGACAACTGCGGTCTCTAAGCGCATGTGTGGTCTCCTTTCAGGTTGTTAGTCGATGGGTGCAGGGTGAGCGATCGCCCTGGTTTTGATTCCGCTCAGCATCGCCCGGCGCAGGAGGCCGCTGAAGGGGCGGATGAGCAGCCAGTAGAGGCGAAATCGGCGGCGTGCCTGCGGCCCCAGGGAGCGTATCCGGGTCTCAGTGTAGACTGCGGTCTTATCGGGGCCCAGCGATTCCGTTCGCAGGTTCATGACGGCGACGGCTTGGCTGCGGTCGGCGAACCGCCTGAACTCTTCGACCGTTCGCGGCGACACCAGCGCGGCTCGCTCGTCCGCGGCCCAGAAACGGCCGATCTGGCCGTAGACGACCTCATCTTCTGTCTCCGCTAGGCGGAGGAAGCCGTTGGCCTCCGCCCATTCCCGCAGCGAGCCCTGGGGACGGCCGAGGCCGCGGAGGCGCAACAGAAGCCGCCAGAGGAAGGACTCCTGGGGCCGCCACTCCGCTACAGCGCGACGGACGGCTTCCTTGGGCGCAGGGACGAGCGTCTGGTGGCGTTCGTGGAAGTCGTATTCGGGCACGAATTCGTCGATCAGCATAGAGCTATTCCGCCGGGCCTGCCAGGAGGAACTGTGCGATCGCTTGGTTGACCAGCTCCGGCTTCTCCCGCTGCACCCAGTGGCCGCACTCCGGGACGGTGCGGAGTGTCAGGTTGGGGAAGAAGTCAGGCAGCTTATCGCTCCAGGTGACGGGGAAGATCGGGTCGTTCTCCGCCCACAGCACCAGTGTTGGCGCGTGGATCTGGGGGTCGCCTCCAAGGCCGCGGCCAAAGCTGCGGAACATAGCGCGGTAGCAGTTGAAGCCGCCGCGCAGAGTGCCCGGCTGGGAGAGCACCTCCACGAACTGCTCCACCTCATCGTCCGTCCACAGCGATTTGTCGTACGACCAGTGGGAGAGGCGGTCGCGCAGGTATATCTCCGTGGCCCGGCGGCTGGAGCCCACCAGCTCCTCCGCCAGGGGGAGCTGGTGGAAGAAGATGTACCAGATCTCGCTCAGGCGGTCGGGCGCGAAGAAGCGGGCGCCGATGCCCGGGTAGACGGGCTGGAAGAACACCAGCCTGTCCACCAGGTCGGGGTGGGTGCGGGCGAAGCGCTGTGTCCAAACAGAGCCGAAGTCGTGGGAGACGATGCTCACCTTATCGAAGCCGAGGTGCTGGACGAGGGCGCGCAGGTCTTCTGCGAAGACCTCGTCGGTGTAGCCCTCCTCCGGGGGTAGG
This sequence comes from Chloroflexota bacterium, assembly GCA_022563285.1. GTDB lineage: Bacteria > Chloroflexota > Dehalococcoidia > SM23-28-2 > RBG-16-64-32 > JADFNQ01. The sequence continues at coordinate 1,927 of JADFNQ010000135.1, forward strand.
TCCGGCTTGTCCGTGTGGCCGTAGCCGCGCATATCGGGGACGACAACGTCGAAGCGCTGTGCCAGGGGCTTGATGTTGAGGTGCCACTCGTAGTAGAAGCCGGGCCAGCCGTGCACGAGAAAAAGGGGCGGGCCGCTGCCCTCGCGGACGTAGTGATAGCGCAGGCCGTTGATGGTGGCGTACTGGTGTCTGAAGTCTTCCGTTTCGCTCAACTAGGGGCGGCTCCTATTCGGGGCGCAGGCGGTTCAGGACAAACTTTATTCGCTGCGGCGACCGGTGTAAAGGGCGCCTACGGCTGCGCCGGGCCCACGCTGGCGGGGTCGATCTCGATGATGAGCTCTCCGCCGCCCGGGACCCGCACAGCCAGGCGCAGCGGGACGCCCCCATCCGAGGCCGTATCCGAGAGCTGAGCAGCCCACATTAGGAACACGGTGTCCGCGGCGGCGGACAGCCCCAGGGGCAGACTCTTCACGCTGGTGCAGGCGGTGGAGGGCAACGCGGCGTCCACACGCGTGAGCGAGCCGCCCCAGAGGCTGATCGATCCCGCCTCCCGGTCGTCCGCGGGCGTGGCCGGGTCGTCCGGGATGGTGGCTGCACTGTCGACGATGGGGCTTCCGGGCCCGCCGGAGGCGAGGGCGGGGTCGCTTCCCGCGTCGCGGTCGTAGATGGTGAGGAAGTCGAACCCTCTACAGTCGTACCGGATGGTTAAAGCGTAGGCGGTTCCCGGCCGCGCGCGGTCTATGCGCAGGAGGAAGGGGACGGCCAGCCCCTCGCGGTATTCCGCGCCCTCCGGTGTGGTGTCGAATTGCCACTCGTTACCGTCCCAGGCGGCGAGGCGGAAAATGGTCTGTTGGATGTCGGGTACGGGGGTGGGCGTGGGTGAGGGAGGCAGTGAGGGGGGCGTCGCGGGTGGCGTGGGTGTGGCGGTTGGTGGTGCCGTCGCTGCCGGCGGCGGGGTCGCCGGAGGCGCGGTCGTTGCCGTGGGCGGAGGCGTGGCCGTGCTGGCGGCGCCGGCGGGCGAGCTGTTGTCGGAGTCAGTCAGCCAGACGATGAGAAGGGCGAGGGCGACCAGCAGTACGATGAGCCCTCCCCCGGCGAGGGGGAGGAGTGGCGGCGCCGGCGGAGGACGTCGCGGCCCGCTGGGCGGGCGGGACCAACTCCAGCCGGAATCGCTGGAACCACGGCGGCCGACGATGCTCAAATCGGGCTCCTGAAGATAAAGGCGGGGGGAACGGCGAACGGATTATCGGCTAGGGCCTATCTTATTGTCAAATTGAGGCGTCCCGCTAGCGGATGCCCGCCTCCTGCGCCCAGACGTCGATCATGCGCCGTAGCCGCTCCATGTCTTCCCGCGTTCCCCACACCTGGGGCCGATCGATGGCGACCTCTGCCTCGGCCAGGAAGGTGGCGCCGGCCCAAGCCCTGAGGGGACGGAAGTCGGGGATGGGGGCCGCTAGCTCGTTGTAGCCGGATCGCCAGGCCTGCAGTATCAACTTTCGGGCCAGGTTCAGGAAGGGGCGGAGCGGCCCCGGCGGTATCGGCGCTGTAAGGATAGTGATCTCCGTCCGGGCCAGGTCGGCGCGGGGGTCGCCGGCGGCGGCGCCCGACCAGTCGAGGATGCCGGTGACGGTCGCGCCGTCGCTGAGAAGGTTGAGGGGGTGGTAGTCCATGTGGATGAGGGAGGAGGTCGAGAGGCCGAGCGACAGCGCGTGGGTGGCGAGGTGGGCGTACCGTTCCCCGCCCCGATATACCCAGTCATCCGGAGCCACGGCAACAAACTCGTCGGGAGGGGCCACGGCGTGCATCTGCGCCTGCGCCCGTCCGAACAGGCGGCCCAGGCGCCAGAGCGCCCAGGGCTTCTTCTCCACGAAGGCCAGGATGGGGATGCCGGGGCACCAGGAGAGCACCATCGCTGGCAGCCCCTCGACCTCGCCGACCGTCTCGACACGCGGGGCCGGCAGTCCGGCTGTTGCGCACGTCTCCAGCGCGATGCGCTCCCGCCAGGCGATCTCGTTTCGGCCCGGCAGGTAAAACACCCGCAGGGAGTGCTCGCGGCCGTCCGGCGTCCGGAAGCGCCAGAGCAGCGTGTCCCAGCCGCCCTTCACCCGCCGCGGCTCCGAGGTCTCGGCGTAGCCCAGCGTCGCCAGAGCCCCTCGTGGGTCTATATGCGCCTCGATCTCGGCTACGTCCATCTCAGACAACCGGTGGACCATTTCCACCAAGCCTCCCTCAGGCGTGGGCCGCTATCGCCTCTCCCACCTCGGTCAGGGCGCCGTCCATCGCGTCCAGAACCTCGTCCACCTCATCGGGCTCGATGATCAGCGGCGGCATCAGCTGGAGGATGTAAGGGTTGTAGTGGGCATACACGGCGATGACGCCGCGCTGGGCCAGGGCCCGCATCATGAGCATCCCGCATTCGTCGCGGGACATGACCACGCCCATCATCAGGCCGCGGCGGTTCAGCCCTTTGAGCACGGCGGGGTGCTTCTCCCTGAGCGCGGCTAATCCGTCCTCGAAGCGCTGGCCCATCGCCTGCACGTGCTCAAGGAAGCCTGTCTCCGTGATCTGGTCCAGCATCACCATGGCGGTCACGCAGCCCAGCTCCGAACCGCCGGTGGAGGAAAGGTGGATGAAGGCGTCGCTATTGAAGAAGGACTGAAGATGCTTGCGATAGGTGGCCGAA
>JADFNQ010000136.1 GCA_022563285.1 Chloroflexota bacterium
GCCATAACTTCTTCCTATTCCGAGACGAGGACCGGCAGGGGCTGGCCCTCCTCTACCGCCGCCGCGATGGGGACTACGGGCTTATCCTGCCCGAATCGTCGTGATCTTCACCGTCACCCTTAACCCCACGATCGATCAGACCCTGGTCCTGGAGCGATTCGTGGCCGGCGATACGTTGCGCGTCAAGTCCAGCCGATTCGACCCCGGCGGCAAGGGCGTAAACGTCTCCTGGGTGGTCAACGAGCTGGGGGGCGAGAGCGTCGCCATGGGGTTCGCGCCCGGCGGCCTCGGGCGCTACATCGAGCAGACGCTGAAGGCCCAGGGGATCGAGTGCGACTTCGTTCACACCAAGGGAGAGGTGCGGACGAACATCACCATCCTGGACGAATCCCGTCACATCCACACGATCCTCAGCGACCCCGGACCGGAGACGGACGTCCGCTTCGTGGGACAGCTGTTGAAGAAGCTGCGGAAGCGGCTGAGCGCCAACGACTGGTTGATAGTGGCGGGAAGCATTCCGCCGCCGCTCTCTCCCGATATCTACGCCGAGATCATCAGCATGGCCCGGGAGTACGGGGTGCACACGGTGCTGGATGCGGACGGCCCCGCCCTGGTCGCCGGGGTCGCCGCTAGGCCGGAGATCGTGAAGGGTAACCGTCGGGAACTGGAGCGGCTGCTGGGCCGGCACCTGAGTGACGAGGAGTCTACGCTGGAGGCCGCGAACATCCTCAGGGAGATGACGATCCGGACGGCCGTCGTGACCCGCGGTCGCGAGGGGGCCGTGGCGGTTTCCGATGAGGGGTCCTGGCGCAGCCTGGCGCCCCGTGTGCGGGCGGTCAGCGCTGTCGGCTCCGGGGATGCGTTCCTTGCCGGTATCGTGCTCTCCCTCAGCGGCGGAGGCACCATGGAGGAGGCGCTCCGCCTGGGGGTCGCCGCCGGTACGGCCTGCGTCCTCACTCCGGGCACCGAGCTCTGCCGCCGCCGCGAGGTCGATATCCTGCAGCCGCGCGTCAAGGTGCAGCGCATCGAGCCCGAACCGGCCCTGGCGCAGGGGGACTGAGCGTGGCGGCGCCGCCCAGCCGGTCTCGGCGGCCGGCGCTGGTAATCTTTCTCGGCGGCCTGCGCGGCAGCCCGGTGGAGGAGATGGTCGCGGGCGCCCGCGCTGCCGCCGCCCTGGACAGTATCCAGGCGGCAATCGGCAGCGGACGCTACGAGGGCGTCGTCCTGGTCACGGACGGCCTGGCAGAGTTGCCGGCACTTCCCGACGGCGTGACGGTGGACGTCGATGAGGGGCCCTTCCACTTCGGCTCTCGCCTCGCGGAGGTCGTTCGCCGGCACGGCCTGGAGAGCGTCGTCTATCTGGGCGGGGGTAGTCTTCCCCTGCTCGGCGCCGAGGACTTCGCACGGGTTGCCGACGGTATGTCCGAGGATGGGGTCGTCGTGACGAACAACCAGTTCTCCTCTGACTTGGTGGCGTTCCCGGCCCAAGCACTCTCGCGTACACAGCCGCCGGACAGCGATAACCGCCTGGCGAGGGCGCTTTCGGAGGAGGCAGGCCTCTCCGTCAAGGCTCTCGCCCGTACCGTCGCCACGCAACTGGATATAGACGGGCCGACGGACCTGGCGGTCCTCGCTCTGACCGGAGAGGGCGGGCCCCGGCTCCGCCAGTATCTGGCCACGCTGGAGCTTGACCTAGGGCGCTACCTCCGGGTTCTCCCCCTGCTCACGGACCGCGGGGCGCAGATCACGGTGGCAGGTCGGGTCGGCAGCCACGTCTGGCAGTATCTGGAGGGGGAGACCGCCTGCCGCGTTCGCCTGTTCGCCGAGGAGCGGGGGATGGAGGCCGACGGCCGCGCCGCCCGAGGGGAAGCGCGGTCGCTCCTCGGATTCTTCCTGGAGCAGGTGGGCCCGCAGCGCACCTTCGGCGCCCTGGCCGAGCTGGGCGACGCCGCCATCATCGATACTCGTGTCCTCCTGGCCCACTTCCGCGCGGAAGCCGACCGCTCTGACCGCTTCCTGTCGGACCTGGGCCGCTGGGAGGAGGTGCGAGAGCGGTTCCTGCGCGATCTCACGCGGGCCGCGCTGGAGGCTTCGATACCCGTTCTCCTGGGCGGTCATTCCCTCGTCTCCGGCGGCCTGATGGCCCTCAACGAGTTCGCCTGGCGGGAGCGGGAGCGGGATAGCGATTGACGGCCCGTTATGCGCGGGGCTAAACTGAGTTCGATACAGATAGGAGCGGATAGACTTCAACGTCCCGTATCTGGAAACTGGAGTGAGGCAGCGACGGACCCCGCCACAGACGGGGAAGCGCTGCCTCACGGCATTTCCGGCCGGGTTGGGCCGAAGGTCGGCCGACCTGTCGGCCCCGGCAGGGGAAGAGGTGACGGCATGGGCGCACTAGAGCAGACCGACCCGGAGGTTGCGGCTATCATACATAATGAGGAGGAGCGCCAGCGGCTGGGGCTGGAGATGATGGCCTCGGAGAACTACACCAGCGTCGCGGTGCTGGAGGCGGTGGGCTCCGTCCTCACGAACAAGTACGCGGAGGGCTACCCCGGCAAGCGCTACTACGGCGGCTGTCAGTATGTGGACGAGGTCGAGGAGCTGGCCCGCACCCGGGCACGGGAGCTGTTCGGGGCGGAGCACGCCAACGTTCAACCTCACTCCGGGGCGGAGGCGAACATGGCCACCTACTTCGCCCTGATGAAGGTTGGCGATACGGCGATGGGTATGAACCTCTCCGCCGGTGGCCACCTTACCCACGGCCGCGAGGTGAACTTCTCCGCCTGGCTGTACAACTTTGTGCACTACGGCGTGGACCGCGAGAGCGAGCTGATCGACTACGACCAGATGCGAGAGCTGGCGAAGAAGGAGCGGCCCAAGGTCATCGTGGTGGGCGCCACGGCTTACCCCCGGATTATCGACTTCGAGCTGTCCCGCCAGATCGCCGACGAGGTCGGCGCCTATCTGGTCGCGGACATGGCGCACATCGCCGGGCTGGTGGCTGCGGGGGTGCACCCATCGCCGCTGCCCCACGCTGACGTGGTGACCTCCACAACCCATAAGACCCTGCGCGGCCCCCGCAGCGCCTTCATCCTCTGCCGCGAGGAGCTGGCCCAGCAGATAGACAAGGCCGTCTTTCCCGGCACACAGGGCGGCCCCCACATGCACGTCATCGCCGCCAAGGCCGTCTGCTTCGGCGAGGCGATGAAGCCGGAGTTCCTGGAGTACCAGAAGCGCATCGTCGAGAACGCCGGCGTCCTGGCGGATGAGCTACAGGCCCAGGGCTGGCGCATAGTCTCCGGCGGCACTGATAACCACCTTGTGCTGGTGGACGTGGGCGCCCGCGGGCTGTCCGGCTCCAGGGCGGAGAAGGCGCTGGGCGCGGTGGGGATATACGCTAACAAGAACACCATCCCCTTTGACGAACGCCCGCCGTACGTCGGCAGCGGGCTGCGGTTGGGCTCTCCCGGCCTGACCGCCCGCGGGATGGGGCGGGAGCAGATGCGTACCATCGCCCGGATCATCTCCCGCGTCCTGGAGAACCGTGAGGACGAGAAGGTGCAGGTGGAGGCTCGTCGCAAGGTGCGGGAGCTGGCGGAGGCGTACCCGGCGCCCGGCATCACCGACCGGATGGCCGTGGGGGCCTGAACGGCGCCGCCACTCGCTTGTTGCCCCCCATATCGCGTGATATAATCCCGTTTGCCTGTGAGGGGTGCCCGCATGGGCGGCGCACCTGCGGATGTTCGTCTGTTCCTAGCTACTTGGAGGCTGCTTGCGCGAATACGAGCTGGTAATGATAGTAAGCCCGGAGGTGGAGGATGAGGCTGTCCAGTCCACCATCGAGCGTGTGCAGCAGTTCATCGCTGAACAGGGCGGGCAGGTCAAGGAGGTGACTCCTTGGGGACGACGCCGGCTGGCTTACCCCATTGACCGCCACCTGGAGGGGAGCTACGTGTTGGCGCAGCTCAGCCTTGACCCCCAACGTTTGAAGGCGCTTGAGGAGAATCTCACACAGGCAGAAGATGTCATTAGGCACTTGGTGGTGAAGCTGGAGGAGTAGGAGGGCCCGAAAGGAGGGGGACATGGCGGGCCTCAACAAGGTGATGATAATCGGTAACTTGGGGGCGGACCCTGAGATGCGCTATACCGCGGACGGCAACGCCATGACCAGTTTCCGGGTGGCTGCCAGCCGCAACTGGAGCACTCCGGACGGTGAGCGACGCGAGGAGACTGAATGGTTCAGCGTGGTGGCCTGGCGCAAGCTGGCGGAGCAGTGCAGCCAGTTCCTGCAGAAGGGCCGCCGGGTGTACGTGGAGGGCCGCCTGCGCACCCGATCCTGGGACACCCCTGACGGTCAGAAGCGCTTCCGCACAGAGGTGGTCGCGGATCGGGTGCTGTTCTTGGACCGGCCCACCGGCGCGCCGCTGCCGGAGGAACAGGAGGCCGGGGAGGCGCCCGCACCACTTGAGGCTGAGGAGATACCGTTCGAGTCGGGGAACGGTTAGCGTATGGAGTCAGAGATCAAGCAGGATCAGGAGCCTCAGGAGCAGGCCGGCGAATCCGCCGCCGCTG
>JADFNQ010000137.1 GCA_022563285.1 Chloroflexota bacterium
CTAACAGTATCGATGGGCGTGGGGACGAACAAGACCGTCGCTAAGATCGCCTCGGAGATGGGGAAGCCGGACGGCCTGGTGGTGGTGCCGCCGGGGGAGGAGGCTTCGTTCCTGGCGCCCCTGCCGGTGCGCTCCCTGTGGGGCGTCGGGCCCAAGGCGGAGGAAGCGCTGGTGGAGATAGGGATACGCACCATCGGCGAGCTGGCGCAGGCGGATGCCGCCGCGCTCAGCGCCCGCTTCGGAGTTCGCGGCCGGTGGTTCCTTCGCATGGCCAGCGGCCTTGACGACCGACCGGTGGAGACCGAACAGGAGCGTAAATCCGTTGGCGCTGAGACCACCTTCCCGCGCGACCTGGCCGACGGCCCGGAGCTGCGGCAGATACTGGGCCGGGTGGCGGAGGATGTGGCGAGGCGCCTGCAGAAGCGGGGGGTGAGGGCGCGCACGGTGGTCTTGAAGCTGCGTTACAGCGACTTCCGCACGATCACCCGCCAGACCAGCCTGGCAGAGGGGGTGGACAGCGCTCCTGAGCTTGTCGCCGCCGCGGGGGCGCTGCTGGACAAGACGGCCGGTGCGGGCCAGCGCTTCCGGCTGCTCGGCATACACGGGACGAACCTCCAGGCGGCGGGCACGGAGCAGCTCGGCCTCTGGCAGCGCTGAACGAGAGTTCGGGTACGCGGAAGCGTGAGAATGCGTGACGCAGGTCGGGGTCAGGCGGCGGGCTCCGGCATACGCTCCGTCTCAGAGTCCGCATTCCCTACCTGAATCATCTCCAGGAAGATGCGGACCACCGTCGGGTCCCACTGCTGTCCGGCGCCGTCCATCAGGATCTCGACGGCGGCCTCGTGGGGCATCGCCTGCCGGTAGGGTCGGTCGGTAGTCATCGAATCGTAGGCGTCGGCCACGGAGACGATGCGGGCGCCCAGGGGAGTGCGCTCGCCGCGGAGGCCATCCGGGTAGCCCTGGCCGTCCCAGCGCTCGTGGTGGTGGTAGACGATCGGATAAACGTCCATCAGGAAGGGCACCCGCTTGCAGATCTGGCCGCCGCTATAGCAGTGCTGCTTGACGATGGCGTACTCGTCCGGGGTGAGCTTGTCTGGCTTCTTGAGGATGGCGTCCGGCACGACGATCTTGCCCACGTCGTGTAGCGCCGCCCCCATTCGAACGACCTCGATCTCGCGCTGGGGGAGGGCGAGCTGGCGGGCCAAATGTCCCGCGTGCTGGGCCAGACGGTGGCAGTGGCCGCCGGTGTAGGGGTCCCGGCTCTCGATCGCCTCTGTGAGCGCCAGCGCCGTATCGAAGGCGAAGCGTGAGAGGCTCTCCCTCTGCCGCACGCTGCGGATCGCCAGCTCCGTCTGGCGGGCCAGCCGTTCCAGGCGGGTGAGTTCGTCGGGGGCGAACTGGCGCTCCTGTTCGTAGCAAATGACAAGTGCCGCGGCGACTCCCTCGTCGAACTCCAGCGGCGCGGCGGCGGCGGCCCTGTATCCCATGGCCAGGGCGAACTGGCGCAGGCTGTCATAGCGGGGGTCCTCGAGGACGTTGGAGGAGGTAGCGATACGGCCGTGGAGGATCGACCAGCCGGAGACGCCCTCGCCGTATGGGGCGCCGTCGGGGAAGAGCCGCATGAAGTCTTCTTTCTCAAACCCGTGGGCGGCGTAGGGCTGCTCGCCGCTACCTTGATTGGACACGACGAGGCTGCACAGCTTGGCCCCCGTGAGCTCTGCCACTCTGTCGGTGATCTCCTGTAGCACGGCCGCCTCATCCTTGCCGGCCATGATGGTGCTGTGGATGATGCTCAACGTTTCCAGCTCCTGCTGGCGCTTATCGTTATGGGACTGCACGTCCAGCAGGTGTTCGACCGTCTCATCGAGCTGCTCACGCTGCGCCCCGATGTTGGCCCACTGGTTCAGGGTGACGGCCAGGAACAGGTATACTGCCGGCCATCCCAGCCAGAGCACCGGCATGACGGATTCGTTCATCTGGACGCCGAAGACGCCCATCGCTGGGCTGCTGGCCACGGAGGCCACTACCGCTACGATCAGCGAGTAGGGGAGGGGATGGCGGTACGCCAGGAAGATGATGGGAACGAAGAAGGCAGTAGTGAACAGGCTGGGGTTGCGGCCATCGGCGATGACGAGGGAGGCGATCACCACCGTAGCTGCCAGAGCTAACGTGAAATCGAGTACGCGCTTTCGGTTGCGGGCCGCGAAAAGGCTCATATGGTTAGCTTCGAAGCGGGCCGCCGGGTGGACGGCCGATGATGTGGAGATACGCTACATAAGGTAGGACGGGCCTATCTGGGAAGGCGTTACAGCACTGAGTGACAGCTAAGGTTAATACCGGTTCTAGTCAGCCATGGAGTAGCCGCCGTTGACGCTGAGGACCTGGCCCGTAATCCACTCCGCACGCTCCGAGGCCAGGAAGGCGACGGCGTTGGCGATATCGGACGGCTGGCCGAGCCGGCTCAGCCCCTTGGCCAGCGGGTACTGGCGCATGATCCGCTCCCCCTGGGCCTGGATCCAGGCTGCGGTGGCGTCCGTCTCCGTGGTTGCGGGGGAGACGCAGTTCACGGTCACGCAGTAGCGGCCCACCTCTTTGGCCAGCGCCTTGCTGAGCCCCACCACACCCGCCTTCGCCATCGAGTAGGCGACCAGTCGCGGCTCGCCCACCCGGCCGGCGTCGGAGATGATGCTGATGATCCGCCCCCAGCACCGCTCCGACATCCCCTCCAGCACCGCTCGCGAGCAGTTGAGCACGCCGTAGGTGATGAGGCCCATCGTGCGGTCCCACTGGGAGCGGTCAGACTGGGAGAAGAACTGCCCGCCTTCGACCGCGTCATCCTCCGAGCTGGCGATTACGGGTATGCCGGCGTTGTTCACCAGGATGTCCAGAGCGCCCCACTCGTCGCTGATGCGCTTCACCATGGCGGTCACGGCCTCCAGGTCGGTGACGTCGGCCACCACGCCCATCGCCTCTCCTCCCGCCTGCTTGATCTCGTTGGCGACGGCGTCGGCCCGCTCCTGAAACACGTCGTTGACCGCCACCTTCGCGCCCTCCGCTCCCAGCGTCAGGCAGATCTGCCGGCCGATGCCGCGGCCGGCGCCCGTCACCAGGGCCACACGGTCCTTGATCCCCAAGTCCATCGAGCACACCTCCTCTGGGCGAAACCCTGGGGTAGTATAGCGAAACACCAACGCAGACGGAACGACGCCTCACCCGCCGCAGCGCGCTATAATACGGCCACCGATGGCCGAGAAGCTGGCGCTGGTGGTCAAAGGATATAGGGTATACCAGAGAGTGATGGAGGCTGCGCGGGCTACCATAGGCATTCGGCCATCGTCGAGCCGGCCTATGCTAGAATCCGGCCAGGCACCTAGGAACAGATGATCCGCTTATCCGCTAGCCATCCGTTGACCAGATGACCGTCCGCGTTGGCATCGTCGGCTCCGGGTTCGCGGCCAGCCTGCACGCTCAGGGGCTGCAGCAGGTGCGGGACGCGGAGATCGTGGCCGCCGCTTCCCGGGACGCGGAGCACGCCTGGGTGTTCGCCCGCACCTTCGGCATCCGCCACGCCTTTATCGACTATAAGGACATGCTGGAGGGCGACCTCGTCGACGCCATCACCGTCGCCTGCCCCAACGACCTCCACTATGAGGTGACCCAGGCCGCGGCCGCCGCCGGCAAGCACGTACTGGTGGAAAAGCCGATGGCGCTGAGCCTCTCCCAGTGCGATGGCATGATACGGGCCTGCCGGGACGCGGGCGTGATCCTGATGTACGGCGAGAACCTCTGTTTCGCCCCCAAGTACGCGCGTGCCAAGCAGTTGGCGGATGAGGGCGCCCTGGGCGACGTCTACTACGTGCGTCAGTTGCAGTGTCACAGCGGCCCGCACGCGGACTGGTTCTGGGACGTGGAGCGCTCCGGCGGCGGCGTGCTTATGGACATGGGCTGCCATTCCATCGCCTTCTGCTGCTGGGTGTTCGGCGCCCCGGTGGAGAGCGTCTCCGCGGAGCTGGGCCGCTTCGTGCACGAGGGGCGGACAGAGGGCGATGACCACTCGCTGGTGACTATGCGGTTCGCCTCGACGGGCGCCCGTCCGGGCGCCGGCGGCGGCATCGGCGTGGCCGAGAACTCCTGGGCCCGCCCCGGCGGCCTGGACGACCGCGCCGAGATCTACGGCTCCCAGGGGCTGACGGTGGCGGACCTGGCCCGCGGCTCCGCCCTGGATACCTACAGCGAGCCCGGCTACAGCTACGCGATCGAGAAGGCGTCGGGGAGCCAGGGGTGGAGCCGCACCGGGTTCGAGGAGGCCTGGGGCGAGGGCTTCCCGCAGGAGATGGCGCACTTCGTGGAGTGTGTGCGGGACGGGGTGGAGCCGGCGTTCACCGGCGAGGATGGCCGCGCCGTGCTGGAGATCATCTGCGCCGCCTACGAGTCGGCGGGCACGGGCCAGCGCGTGGCGCTGCCGTTCGAGACGAAGGCGCGTCGTCCGGTGGACCTGTGGCTGGGGAGGTGAGGCGCTAGCCGGCCTGGAGCGCCTTCTCCATCTCCGCCTCGGTGTGGGCCC
>JADFNQ010000138.1 GCA_022563285.1 Chloroflexota bacterium
GATGGCAGGGGCGACAGAGTACGGACTTATTGGAGGGGGCCTCGATCTCTGGCCGGCGGGAGCCTCCCATGCGGCGAGGCTCAATGTGGTGGACCTCCAGGTGCCGGGAGGTGCCACAGATCTCGCAGCGGGAATCGGGGGCGATAAACACGCAGACTCCTTCGTCGACAATCTACAACCTCATCGTATTCTTAGCGTAATCTTATCACGCTGGTCGCTTACATGTCAACCGTCCCCTAGAGTGTTATCACGGTGACGGACATCCGACTAGCAGCATGGCGTGAACGCAAGGCCCTCAGTCAGAGGGACCTAGCTCAACGAGCTGGAGTCAGCCAGTTCTCCATCAGCAAGATCGAGACTGGGCAGCAGAAGCCGCGACCGTCAACCCTTCGGAAATTGGCGAGCGCCTTGGATCTGACACCAGAGGAGCTTTTTGTGTCTCCCGATGAACCCAATTCGGAGAGACGCCGCCAGCCGAGGCGCTGACCAGCGAGTGCACGTTGCCTGTGCAGAGCCCACTAGCGGGCCGGACAGCCGACCTTCATCTACATATCACCAGCCGTCGGATGGGCAATCCGCACCTTTGTACTGGGCCAAATGGGGGGGAGATGTGGCGGGCTTGCCCGTGCTGAGTTGATAACGGTCGGGCGTCCCGGCGCACCGTCGCGGAGGCCCAGATCAGGGCCCAAGGTCGGCAACAGCTACCGGCGCCTTGACCTCTAGCACTCGGTAGATCTTCGTCCCCGGATTCTCGTAAACCAGCTCCAGGTTGCCGTTCAGATTACTCTCGAACTTGGCCATGCCAGCCGGCGGGTAGTAGAGCCGCTCCAGCTGGCCGACGATCACGTATGTTACGTCGTATTTCTGGAGGATGCGCATTGCTTCCGCGGCACTGGGACCGCTGTAGAACTGGATGACATCCTCTTGACGGGGCCTTATCAGCCGCGAGAGATCACCCCGCTGCTGCGACTGGTGGTTGTCCCAGCCTATCACTGTAGGCAGGCCCGTGTAGATGGAGAAGCGTGAGCCCCAGCTGTACAGTGGCGGGCCGTCGGTCCCCGTGTGCGCCTCGATGATGACGGGCGATCCCTGGACGTTGCTTCGTAGCCACTGGATCGCATCCAGGTCGTGCCGTAGCTCTATAGGACCGTTCTGGTCGTAATAAGGAGCATCCGTTCTGTCATACACGGCCTCTTGCATGTAGGCGAGGCCGTTGATGGTGGGGGACAGGTTCACGAATTGACCGTCATCGTTAATTCGTTCCGGGGTGGCTCTCAGCGGGTAAATGAGAGCGCCCAGGAAGAGTATGGCTGCCACCGTGATCCAGACTCGCCTGGTGGTCAACGTGGGGACATGGATCTTGAGTCGGGGAACCCGTATGAAGGCAGGCGTTTTGACTCGGGTTGTCGCTAGCATGTACCAGACGGCGAAAGCCGAGGTGAGGGCCAGCAGTAGCCAGATGTGGATGTAGAACTTGAACACCGTGTTCATCCGCTGGAGATCGTCCTCTATACGGACGACATCCACGCCGATGCTGAGTCCCAGGGCCATCGCCAGCATCGCCAGGACGAACAGTCGCAACGGTGTGTCTGGGAGGTTACGCTTCAACTCGTACTTAGTCAGCACGATCACGGCGGCGAGAGCGAGGAAGGCGAAGGGGAGCAGCGGCATGTTGATGAAGCTGAGAGAGGACCTGTCCGGAGTGCGGACGGTCACGAGGTCTTGCAGAAATTCCCCGGCCGAAAGGCCGGTGATGGATATGGGAAGCAAGCTGTCGAAGGGCTGCACAATGACGATAAAGACAAAGGTAAGGAACACCAGGCCGATGGCGACAAGAGCTAGCTGGCGGATCGCCTCACCTATCTCGGTCCGCCGTAACATTCGGGCTGACCAGAAGGTCAGGAGGCCGGCGATGATCACGATGAACAGACCAAAGTGGGGCAGGTACTGGCGTAGGATAGTGGTCTCCGGAGTGCCTTGCAAGCCCGCCTGGAACTGTTGATAGTTTTGCTGGAAGGGTAAGAACGTAAGGATGGAGACGCCCACCAGCAGGGCGGAGCCGCTCGCGACCCGCGCCGCCACCGGCCAGCTGACACGACGACCCTCGGAGGACCACTCTGTGATGAACACAGCCGCGATGCCCATCAACAGGAACGGCGGGTAGTCCCAAGAGTTCGTCCACCGCAGGGCGCCCATGACGAGGCCGAGCAGGGCTACGAGCGATAGCGCTCTGCCAGAGCTGATCCAGCGGCCCGGGCGCCTGTCGCGGGTGCCCGTCAGCACGAGCCCCAAGCCGATCCCGAGCGAAGCAACTGCGAAGGGGATCGACATGAGATGGGCGTGGAGGTCGGCGAACAGGAAGCTGAAGAAGGGGAACTCGGTGATGCTGGGGGTCGGAGGCATCATTCGGCTGGGCCGCCAGTAGTCGATGGTGGGAAACTCAGCACCGCCGATGACCACCTGCCAGAGGCCGCCCAGCGACCCCACGGCGCCGCTCAGGATGGGGATGCCGTTCCCCAGGTGCACGGAACTGATGGCCGAGAGCTTGTCCGCCATCTGGTCTATGGCGTGCAGGTTGCCCACAACGACCGCCAGCAAGACGGCCAACAGCCCTGCCCACAACAGGCTGGAGGCTGGGATGCGGCCACCACCCGGCCGTCGGCGTACCCGGCTCCGTACCGCTGACGTCAGGTTGTAGCCCACGGAATAGAGGGCACCTACCGTCAGCGCGAAAAAGAGAGGGACGGCAAGGTTGTAGCCTATCTCCGGCAGGATACGCGTCAGCTTCAACAGGGTAGCCGTGATGAACTGCCCGAAGTAGTAGTAGTTGATGACTCCCCCGGCGAACCAGGGGTCGTAGGGCGGCAGGGTAGTGCTGCGGGTTATCGCATTCAGGTAGGCGAAGTCCATCGGCTTCTCGCCGCCGCGGAAGGGATGCCAGAGGTCTGGGTTGAACAGCCGCAGGGCGTAGAAGGCCAGGAAGGCGCCCATGAAGATCGTCTCCGCCACCAGGATGGAGCGCCAGTGCTGGCGAACGTAGTCCAGGACCTGCCGTCGCCAGACGACCCCCGAGGCGATCCCCAAAACTACTATCAGCAGCAGGACACCCAGGATCGTATCTCTGGTAAACTCCACCAGCCCCAGGCTCACGTTCAACCATACCAGGTAAACCATCAGGAGAAGGCCAAGCGGCTTCAGGAGTAGATAGCCCCGATCCGGCAGCCAGCGAAAGACATAGAGGCCGGCTGGCAGCAGGGCCAGGGAGAGGACCTGTATGGGCAGGAGCCAGATTATCCAGGCGAAGCCGGAATTCTCGTTGACAAAGCTATCGGTGTTGAAGATATCGGTCCAGGTGCCGCCGCTGCGCTGAGTCTCAAGGTCGTCCTGGCGAAGGAAAAGGGCGTTCTTGCCGGCGTCGGCGGGAGGAACTTTTGCTGTGTTTGTCGTCGGTGCACCAAGCAGCTGGGCAACATTCGCCCTGGAAAAGTCGTCGCTCTTCTGGTAGATGAGCACCTTGGGGTGGTCATAGACGGTGAACGATTCCTCGGCGCCGTCGTCAGAGATAGTGATACCGAACAGGCTGGGGGTGGAAGTGATGGTGGTTGCCAGGTCGAAGCCCAGCTCATCCGCGAACAGCAGGTCAAAGAAACGGCTGCTGGTCGGATAGACAGCGGGAGAGCGGGGTATGGAACGGTACAGTCGGTCGCTACTGACCGCAACGTAGTCGGCGCGGTCAAGCACATCGATGGTCTCACTGCTGATCTCGGGGAAGTTATCGTCGGAGTCGAACAGATCGTACAGCCTCAGCTCGAGAAGTTCGTATCTCTCGCCGGCGTTTTGGCCGTCGACGTTTAATGGAAGGCCGTCGTCCCAGTGGAACCTGGCGATCGTGCTGCCCTCCGGCACGTTGGTGTACAACCAGCGGGAAGCCTCCACCCGGGTCAAAGGGCTGCGGTAGATGCTGGTGAACGCCAGGGCGTAGATAAGGGTGAATACGACGATTCCCGCCACCGCTGCCCGAGCCACGGTCGGTAGATGGTCGTTCAGGCGCGGCAGGAAGCGTTTCAACTGTCTCGGCACCTTGCTCAACCCCGTGGTCTGCCACAGTTGCATCAGCGCGTAGGCACCGAGAAGCACCATGGGCGGGTAGATAGGCAGGGTGTAGCGCATATAGGAGGTGAAGCGGCCCGCTTGCCAGAAGAAGGTGATGAATATCCAGGCGAGCAGGAGCAGGAGAATGACCTCCCGGTGGCGCACGACGCGCCAGGCGGCATAAAGGAGACCAGCCGCCGCGGCCATGAACAGAGGGATCCCCATGCCCCACAGGATCATGTTCTGTAGTGGGAACAGCCAGGGAACACGCCCGACCCAGGCCCAAGAGGGAGGGTAGAAACCGTCGCCGGTCTGCCTATCCAGTACCTGGGTCACGTCGTTGCGCCAGACGCTGTTGATGGTGAAGCTGAAGGAATCGAAAGCGTACGGCTGGGTCACACGGAAGGCGACAAGGGCGACGACCGCCGCCAGGGCGAGCCCCACGACTGGCT